>DATDUY010000271.1:0-4185 GCA_035290165.1 Sulfuricurvum sp.
AAGGATATTAGGATTAGTATTATCAAATTCAGCAAATCCGAAATCTCCAAATGTTGCTTCTCGTGAACTGAGTTTAAAACCGAATACATTCCCTGCATCATTGGAGCGACTTGCTGTTTGCGTAAACTCAAGGGAACCGTAGTTATACCCTTTTGCGATGGAGGTATCGTTTGAAGCACTTTCTACGTCGAGGGAAGCACTTTTGATTTCAAGGTTGTTGTTTTCTAAAATTTCCAGTGCGGCAGGGAGCGATAATCCCGCTCCGAAGAGGTGGCATGAACCCAAGAGGAGTGATGCACTGAAAATACGTGAAAAGGTTGTCATAAACAGGTTTCCTTATGATGTATTTGTGATTATAATCAATTGTATAAGGATTATTATACACTTTAACGGGTTTATTAGAGCTAAAAACCCTCAAAACAAAGTCGATTTAAGTGTAAAGAGCATACCATAAGTTACATCGGGTTTGAAATTCGTCCCACTTTCGGGTAAAATTCGCCCAATACAAGATCAGAAAAAGGTTTTTCATGGCAACAATCGGTATGGGTGATATCAAAAAAGGTGTACGTTTGGAGATTACGGGTGTACCGTATAAAGTAGTTGAGTTCCAACACGTTAAACCGGGCAAAGGGGCGGCGTTTGTCCGTTGTAAAGTAAAGAGCTTTTTGAACGGAAAAGTGATCGAAAAAACGATCCATGCAGGGGATAAATTCGAAGTACCGAATCTTGTTCATACCACGATGCAATTTTTATATGACGATGGCGAAATGCTTCAGTTTATGGATAACGAAAGCTATGAGCAACTCGGTCTTACCTACGATCAATGCGAAGATGCAATGAAATGGATCAAAGACGGTACCAGTGTTCAAATGATCTTCCACAACGGCAACGCGATCAGTGTTGAAGCTCCTGAAATTATGGAACTTAAAATCGTTGAAACTCCGCCAAACTTTAAAGGCGACACGTCAAGCGGCTCCAAAAAACCGGCTACGCTTGAAACGGGTGCAGTAGTACAAGTCCCTTATCATGTTCTTGAAGGTGATATCATTCGTGTTAACACCGTTGAGGGTGAATATATGGAGAAAGTGAAGTAATTCACACTCCCTTTTCCCCGTTCGCCCTGAGCTAGTCGTAGGGTCTCTTCTCCGTCATCCTGAACTTCACGTGCCCTTTAGGGTAGATTCAGGATCTAGTTCACAATGACAAATCGCTTTCCTTTTTCTTTCAAAATGACATATTTTTCTCCGTCTAATAATCGATTCGATACAATCAAATAGAAATAGTTTTAGGAGTAATCCCAATGGATGAAACATCATTAGCAGTTTTTGAGAGTAAACAAATACGGCGTAGTTACGATGAAGATATTGAAATATGGTATTTCTCGATAGTAGATGTGGTAGAAATATTGACTGATTCGGCTAATGCTACCGATTACCTGAAAAAAATCCGTAAACGTGATGTTGAACTTGGAAGCTACATAGGGACAAATTGTCCCCAGATAGAAATGATGACAACTACGGGGAAAAAACGCAAAACGTTAGCAGGAACTGTAAAAGACATTTTACGCCTGATCCAATCAATTCCATCCCCCAAAGCCGAGCCGTTTAAAATCTGGTTGGCAAAAGTAGGACATGAACGGCTCCAAGAGATGTCCGATCCCGCTCAAAGTATAGACCGTGCCCGTGAATACTGGCAGCAACAGGGGCGAAGCGAAAAGTGGATTCAACAGCGGATGATGGGGCAGGAAACCCGAAACAAGCTCACTGACTACTGGAAAGAAAACGGTGTCGAAAAAGGGGATGAATTCGCGATGCTCACCAATATTATCCATCAGGAATGGAGCGGTATCAGTGTCAAAGAACACAAAAGCATTAAAGGATTGAAAACTCAAAATCTACGCGATCATATGAGCGAAGCAGAACTAATTTTTACTGCATTGGCAGAACTTTCAACCCGACATATTGCTCAAGCCGATGAAGCAAAAGGAGTGAAAGAAAATGCAAAAGCGAGTAAAAAAGGTGGTGCGATAGCTAAAAAAGCGCGTCTCGAACTCGAAGATAAGACGGGTAAAAGTGTCGTAACTGGTGAGAATTTTTTACCGCCAAAAAATAAATAATGTGCCTTTCCCCGTTCACCCTGAGCGTGTCGAAGGGTCTTCTCCCCGTCATTCCGTGCTACGATACGGAATCCAGTTTTTTATTTTCTTATCTTCTCTCACGCTTCCTCATAATTTTTGTATAATAAGACAAATGACTAAATTACATCCTAAATCCTTCGAATTTTCTCTAAGTTTAGTGAGTTTTGTAGGGAAAGAGATTGGAACGAAAGATTAAAAATGAAACTTAGATTTAATTGTATGGAATGTTTTTCTATTCATGGTCAACCTTCAGATGAATTTGTCAGTTTAGATTTAACAGATGATGGAATCTATGCTATGCAGTGTAGTAATGGGCATACTACATTAGTATCACTACAACAACATAAATTTGAAATATTATTTGACATGGGTATTAATGCTTTAATTGATGGGTACCCTCGCGAAGCAGTAGCAACTATTGCATCTTCACTTGAAAGATTTTATGAATTTTATATTGATGTAATTTGTATTAAGCATAATGTTAACCAAGACTTATATGAAAAAATATGGAAACAAGTAAAAAAACAATCTGAGAGACAATATGGTGCATATTTGTTTTTAAATTTGATTGACAATCCCAATGAAATCGATATTTTGACTATCTATGATAAGAGTCCTGCAGGGAAACAAGAGAATTGGTCTACATTTAGGAATAAAATAATACATGAAGGTTATATTCCTCAACAAGAAGAAGCTTTTATGTATATTGATTTTGTGTATCAACATATTTGTAAATTGATATTAAAACTGAAAGAAAGTAATGAAGAATATTTGCAAACAGCTATTTCAAAGCATATTTCAAGAGTACATAAAAAAGCTAACGGTAGTATGATTTCTTTTATGTCAATAGCAACTATTATAAGCTTAAGTCGTGGAGATATTCAACCAGCTACATTACATGAAGCTATTAATCCTACCCATTTAAAATGGCAATATAAGCATTAAAACGAGATCAAAATTTCACCTTGTCATATTTTTTCCTATTTTTGAGCGATTTGATATTAATGAAATCCACATTTTCTTAATTCAGTGTACAATAACAATATAAAAATCAACGGCAATTTAATAGTAATTTATAATCAAAGGAGTTTCTTATGCTACGTGTTTTAGTACCTATTGCAGAAGGGTTTGAAGAGATCGAAGCGGTCAGTATTATCGATGTTCTTCGTCGTGCGGGCATCGAGGTCATTATGGGGACTTTGAATAAGAACCTTCTTGTTAAAGGAGCCCACGGGATCACTGTTCAAGCCGATTGCCCGATCAAAGATTTTAGTGCGGATGAACTTGATATGATTATTCTTCCCGGAGGATGGGGCGGAACAAAAGCTTTGGCACAGGATGCGGGAATCCAAAATCTTCTCAAAGCTATGGATGCGAAGGGGAAAAATATCGGTGCGATTTGCGCTGCTCCGTATGCTCTTTATACCGCAGGAGTTTTGAAAGAGGGATATACTTGCTATCCGAGTGTTGAAGATGAAATCGATGTTGCGGGGTATTTCGGTGATGCGAATGCTGTGGTGGAGAGTGGCAATATTATGACGTCACGCGGTCCGGGAACGGCAATTTGCTTTGGTTTGGCGATCGTAAAAAAACTGCTCGGAGATGAAACGTATGAAAGGCTTCGCGGCGGTTTATTAGCCGATTATTGTGCGTCGCTTTAGTCTTTTCCTTTTTCTTTTCTCTAGCGTAGTGTGGGGAGAGATGCACTTCTCTCCGAGTGAATCTTATATCCAAGAACAAGCCCAAGAGTATTGCCGAAATTTAGGTGCTACTTGGCGGCAGATGTCGATACAAGAGCTTTTTGCTCTCTCCTCTTCAGAGCCTTTGAATGAGGGATTTAGCTATTGGTCATACAATCAAGCCCCATCAGACAATACCGAAATCGGAACGGGAAGCGAGGGGGATGGGGGAATTATCGCGATGGTAGGGTACAGTTTTTTCCCTAAAGAGCGTAATATTACCCTCTCTCCGCCGACGAAAAGAATTGCGGCAGCGTGTACCGATGCAGCTGAAATAAAGCATTCTCGTAACTATCAAAAACGCTTGGC
>DATDUY010000272.1:0-3503 GCA_035290165.1 Sulfuricurvum sp.
ATTGGCATCTTCGCGAATACGTTCGGCTATTGCGCGCTCAAGAGGGTCTTGAAGTTCTAAATCGCTCGGAGTTTTTCCGATCCGATCCCAGCGTACTTCATAATTGCTGTCCAAACTGAAATAGACAAACCACGGTGTCCCCTCAATCAGACCGTAGGGGACACTTCCCCAAAAACGGCTGTCATTGGAGTGGTCACGGTTATCCCCCATCATGAAGTATTCACCCTCAGGGACTTGGATCGGAGCGACATTGAAAAGTTCGCTCGGGAAGATGCCGTTATCGACCATTTTTTCATCGTTGTGGATTCCCGGATGCTCTTTTGAATACGGGTTTTTGACCCACAATTTTCCCTCCACTTCGACGAGTTCATATCCTGCAAACGCTTTTTTAGCGTATTCATCCCCTTCTCTTGGGTGGAGATAAAGGACTTTGTCCTGTAAAAAGAGTTCGTCTCCCGGCAACGCAACACATCGTTTGACGTAGTGAAGCTGTGTGTTGTTCGGGTAGCGAAAAATGACGATATCGCCGCGAGAGGGCTCGTCTCCATCGAAGATGTGTCCATCGGTTCCCGGAATTAGAGGAATTTCAAGAAACGGGATGTGGGGAGTGGAGATACCGTAAGCAAATTTTTTAGCAAACAGATGATCTCCCACGAGAAGAGAATCTTTCATTGACCCGCTGGGGATACGAAACGCCTGAGCAATGAAGAAAATGACGAAGAGAACGATGATGATGGTTCCCGTCCATGTATTGGAAAAACGGTAGGCGCTGTGGGCGGCATTTAATACTTTTTTCTTCAAAGCTTATTTCTCTTCTTCTGCATGAATTTTGGCGGCTTTAAGGGTGTTGGAGAGGAGCATCGCGATAGTCATCGGTCCGACACCACCCGGTACGGGGGTAATATAGGAGGTTTTAGGGGCAACCGCATCATAATCAACGTCACCTACTAGGCGACCGTCAGGGGCACGGTTGATACCGATATCGATAACGATAGCACCCTCTTTCACCATATCTTCTTTGATCAGATTGATAACACCCGCACCGACGAGGACAACGTCCGCAGAGAGAGTGTGCTTTTTCAAATCATCGGTGAAAATATGGCAGATTTCGATCGTAGCATTAGCGTTAAGCAAGAGTGCCGCCATCGGTTTTCCAACGATATTGGAGGCACCGACGATGCAGCAGTTTTTCCCTTTCGGATCGATGTTGTATTCGGCGAGTAGCTCCATAACACCCAGCGGAGTGCAGGGTACAAATCCGTCCAACCCCGTAGTGAGACGTCCGACATTGTAGGGGTGGAACCCGTCAACGTCTTTGGACGGGGCAACCACTTCGAGGATTTTGGTCGTATCGATATGAGACGGCAGGGGAAGCTGGATCAAAATACCGTCAATGTTGGGGTTGGTGTTCATCATCTCGATGGTTTTAACGATAGCGTCTTGGGAAATATCATCGGGCATTTCGTGCGTAACCGAGTAAAATCCGGCACGGTCACACGCTTTTTTCTTCATTCCGACGTACGCTTGGCTCGCAGGATCATGACCGACTAAAATCACCGCCAAGCCGGGAACTCGCCCTGTTGAGACTTTGAGTTCTTTAGCCCCGAGAGAGACTTTTTCTTCGATTTTTTGTGCGAGCGCTTTACCGTCAAGAATTTGCATTTAATCACCGTCAAATTGTTTTTGGGTATGATACCGCTAAAAGACTAATAATTGGTTAAAGGGATCAGGTGCGCGGGGTTTTTCTACTATTTTTGACATTTACACTCTCTCTTGCGGAGTCGTTTATTACAAAAGAAGAGTATGCCGCAGGACTGTACCATAACCCCCGTGGAGTAGGGTGCCATTTGTGCCACGGTGAAGAGGGGGAAGGCAAACTCATTGCCCGTTATCGGGATAAAGGTGAAAAAAAATCTTTTATCGGAAAACCGATCAACAAACTCCCGTTTCGAGAATTTTATCAAAAAATAAACAGCCGTATCGTCGGAATGCCCCGCTATTATCTCACCGATACGGAAATCCAAACCCTCTATTATTATCTCCATCGAGAAGAGTTTAAACGTGCCGCTCAGCAACCCCGAAAAGCTCAATAATCTTATCATTTCCGGCGATATTACAGCGCTTAAGACGCTAGCGTTGCCCGTACAACGACATCTCAACCGCTCTTTATCCTTTCGATCCGCTATGATGATCTCCGCCCATAATATAAAGCACCTCTCTAAAATTCCCCTCCTCGATACGGAGTGTGTGATGCTAAACCTCGAAGACGGTGTAAGTGCTGAGCAAAAACCGTTTGCTTTGGCGCTATGTGCAATGGCATTAGCTTCCAATCCCGAGTGTGACAAAAAACTGGTCGTTCGGGTCAATCCTCTGGAGGAGGGGGGAGTTGAGGAGATACTCTTTCTCAACCCTTTTATGCCCGATGCGATTCGGGTTCCGAAAATCCGCTCGGTTGAGGATGTTCGCCGCATTTTAACATTGGTAGATGAAAATATAGAGATACACCTCTCCATCGAGACGAAAGAGGCATGGTTAGCCCTTTCTCATCTCTCCCTCGATCCGCGAATAAAAGTCTATTATCTCGGTGTCCTCGATCTTTTCGCCGATTTAGGACTCTCACAAAGTCTGTTGCTCCCCGATAACCCTACCGTACATTATATGCTCTCCCATTTTTTAATGACTTCTCGTGCGTGCGGTGTCAAACCGGTTTCGTTTGTCTATCAGGATTATAAAAACCATGACGGACTGCGCAACTGGCTGGAGTTGGAGAAGATGATGGGATTTGATGCCAAAGGGTGTATTGCTCCCGCACAGGTCGAGTTAATCCATGAGATATTCGGACACGGTGAAGCAGAGATAGCGCGGTGCCATGAAATCGTACGATTGTTCGAAGAACACCGTGCTCGGGGAATCAGTGGCTTTGTCGATGCGCGGTACGGGTTTATCGACGAGCCGATTTATAAGGGTGCTTTGGCAACTTTAGCACAACGATGATAGGGTTAAATTAACTTTTTCAATAGTCTTTTCTTGAAATTCTTCTTGAGAGAGCGTTGTTGCATAGCTGATTTCTCCGCTAATCTCCGGTGACTTCATTTTGATCCCTTCCGGTACTTTTTCCGAATGGAGCTGAACGGCGGTTTGTTTAAAATTCGGTTCTCCCGATTTGGGGCAAAAAAGGCTAGGGGTCAGGGTATTAATGAGCTGGGTATTGAAATGAAACGGGACAAAGACGTTTCCTTCCCGTACCGTCTGTGTCACCCGTACCACGATATTATCGACCCGTCCGCGCGGTGAGCTGATGGAGAGGCGATCTCCGCTTTTGACCTCCAATTGTTCGGCATCGGCAGGATTGATATCGACCCACGCTTCGGGAGCCAAATCGTTGAGGATACCAATTTCTCGTGTTTTGGTACGGGTGTGCCATTGCTCGACGGTGCGGCCTGTATTGAGAATAACGGGGAACTGCTCTATCGCAGGCTCTTGGAGCGGTATCCATTCCAACG
>DATDUY010000273.1:0-8792 GCA_035290165.1 Sulfuricurvum sp.
AATCAGCACTGTCAAATAACTTTTGAGCTTCGCAAGAAGCGAGTTCATAAACAAACCCGGGAGTAGGGACACCGCTGTCCATTACCGGACATATCTTTTCTATTTCTGCTTCATATGCTTCACTTAAAGTTACATCGTTTATGATCGGATTTCCCCGTACCATATAGGTAATCGACAGTTGAGGGTAGAGCTTTTGGAGGGATTGGATTGTCAGGGCATCAAAGATGTGTTCTCCCGCGTTGTCCCCGATATAGAGAAGATTTTTGGTATTGACAAGAGCATGCCGCAATGCTTCGGTATCATCATGGGCAAATGGAGTGGTGAAGACCGACATGATGGCATCGTGCAGATTGAAACTTACCTCGGCAGCGAGATCGATTACATTTCCGACCACGGCTGTTTTAAGTGTCGCGATGAGGGGATCATCACTTTGTGTAATGGTTTCTTTCAAAAAAGGGAGGTAGTTTTTTGCTTGGATTGTGGCGTGTTGTTTTTGTTCTCTGTACAAATCATCGGTATGGGCTAATTTTGCCATTTGTTCATACAGCGGTGCGGCGATGACGGGCGGTGAGAGGGTGAAGTCGGCAGTTTGAAGGGCAGTTTCGACGTATTCGATTATTGTATGGCTTAAGATTTCATCGGCATGTATCGCTTCACACACACGACGGCTTTGAGCCGCAATGCAGCCTATGCATTCATTTTGGATGGTCATTGAGAAGCGTGATCGTCGATAACTTTGCCCCACATCAATTTATACTTACGACGCATAAACTCAACCTCTTGTTGAGAGAGTTTGAGTTGTTCGGTGAGGGTAGCTATTGTGTTGCGATCCTCTTCGTAGAGTTCTTGGAGAGAGGCGAGGGCATCTTTGAGAAAGTCATTTTCGTTTTTGATCGACTCGATGGTCTCTTCTTTTGCGTTAAGCACTTTTTCATGGAGATTGATGATCGTACCGATCGTTTTTTCAACAAAACTGGCACCCAAGGTAATGTCAGCCTGTGATGCACTCAGCTCCTGCATCGTTGCGGGAACAAGCCCCTCCATCCCTTGACCCGGATCGATGATGACCTCTCCGTCTTCGATGAGGGTAGTGAGTTTACCTCGGACAATTAAGGCTTCAACATCACTACGCTCCATATTTGTCATTTGTGCGTAGTCATCGATACTCATCCACCCTTGCATACTTCACCGCCTTCAAATTTTAAATACTAAAGCAAAATGCGTACCTTGTTACAGGATAGTTTCAATCTCTAATGAATCCATCTCTACTTTTTTTGCTTTGGCGATACGATCCTCTTGGAGTTTCATACGCAGCTCTTCGTTCTCAAGCGCTAAGATTTGCATAGCCAAATAGGCAGAATTAATCGCGCCCGCTTTGCCGATGGCGACCGTTGCTACCGGCATACCTGCGGGCATCTGGACAGTCGAGAGAAGGGCATCTATTCCGCTGAGTGCCGATGCGCTCATGGGTACACCGATAACAGGTTTAATGGTTTTAGAAGCTAAAACACCTGCTAAATGTGCCGCCATTCCAGCTGCCGCGATAAAGACCTGCGCCCCTTTTGCTTCCGCTTTTACAATGTAGTCTTTCGTACGTTCAGGACTTCGGTGAGCTGATGAAATGATGAGCTCATACTGTACACCGAACTCTTCGAGGGTTTGTGAACATGACTGCATGACATCAAAATCGCTTTTGCTTCCCATAATAATTGATACGAATTTCATTGATTTGACTCCTTGGATTTTAAAATTAACATTTAGTTACGGTTCCCATATCTTCCGTGGCAGGGATACGAAAAAAAGTGAAGTGCGGCAAGGGAGCGGGAAGTTTAAAGCGGTTGAGATTTCCGCTATGAACCTGATCCCATACTTTGCCGTTTTCAGCGAGAAGCTGTTTAAAGCTGATATGCCATTCCCCCTCTGCTTCCCAAATTCTACCGATTTCATTATCGACCGGTTCTAGGTTGTTTCCCTCAGGAAAGACGAGTTCCATCGTATCTTCGGGAAACGTTTTGTATTTGCACTCAAAATACTCACCCGACTCGTCCACGATCCCGCTGACTTGATGGGTTCCCATCATCATCGAAAAATCGAGGTTCTGAGTATCGTGTTTTTCAAAAGGGCGATTGATGAGATAGGCATCGGTAAATCCCCGATTTTGCATCGTATTTAGCTCTTTTTGATACCGTTCACCGTCAAATTTTCCCGCGTAATAATCTTCGATAGCTCTGCGGTACACCTTTGCGGTAATGGCGGCATAATAAGGGGCTTTAGTACGCCCTTCGATTTTGAGTGAGTCGATACATCCCGCATCGAGGATCTCTTGAATATGGGATGCGAGATTGAGATCTTTGGAATTCATGATGTAGGTTCCGATCCCTTCGTCTTCGACGAGTTTGAACAGTGTCCCCGTCTCAGGGTTGGCGGCGTACATCTCATAGGGAAAACGGCAATCATTGGCACAGCTTCCGCGATTGGGGACACGTCCGCTTTGAAGGGTCGAGATCAAGCAGCGTCCGCTGTAGGCAAAACACATCGAACCATGGACAAAAACTTCGATCTCCAAATCGGGGAGTTCTTCTTTGATCTGTTTCAAATCTTTGAGGGAAATTTCACGTGCGGCGATAATACGGCGCGCTCCCATGTCGTAATACACCTGCGCATCGAGGACGTTCATAACGTTGGCTTGCGTCGAGAGGTGCAATGGAATGTGAGGGGCAATTTGGTGGGCGAGTTTAAGAACACCCGGTGTGGCAACGATAAAAGCATCCGGCTCTAGGGAAGCCATAGTGGCAATATGCTCTTTTAGAAGTTTTAACTGGGAATTAAAGGGGAAACCGTTGATTGTGACATAGACTTTGCGCCCTTTTTCATGGGCATAGTCGATCCCTTCTTTGAAGCTTTCCAAATCAAACTCTTTGCCTGAACGGATACGGAGTGAAAAATGGCTCACCCCTCCGTATACGGCATCGGCACCGTAATCAATGGCGATTCTTAGTTTTTCTAAATTCCCTGCAGGGGAAAGAAGCTCCACTTTTTTCAATACGACTCTCTTTACAGTATAAGTGGGCGAATTGTATCGTTTTCTTTATTTATTTTTTCCCAAATGAAGCTAATAACGCCTCAATGTCATCGCTATTGACAACATCTTCTGTCGTACTGTCTCCCGGGAGATGGACGGCAGAACTAACCCGTTTGCTGTCATCAATTTTTCCGGCAAATAGATGATTCATATAGGTCGAGAGGGCACGCATAACGTTGATAACCCGCTCAATTTTTTGACGGTGAATATCTTGGTATTGCATAATGTCCATAACGTTCATAATGGTGTCGCCGCCGTTTTGAAGCATTTCAAGAATCCCTTCAAGATTCTCCATAGCCTTTTCATTCTCTGCTAATTGTGTCTTAAAGGTATCTACATGAGGAAATTTGGCACTTAACGTGGTAAATAGGGTGATATTTCCACTGATGATCGCTTTAAGCGCTTTGATATCTTTTTCACCTTGACCTAATTCATTGCTGATACCTTCGATAAGGTCAAATATCTCCGTTGCTTTTTGTTCGCTCTCTTTGGTAACATCGTCCAGCTGATGTACCATTTTGTTATCATCTGTCGGTGGCGGCGGAGGCCAGCTATGCATAGCAGAAACACGGTATTTCTCCGGATCCATCTCATTGTAAGGTTCGTCGCTGAGTGGCTCATCTGAAGATATAGGAGTTTCGTCTAAGGCTTCTTTTTCCTCTTCTACGTATCCCACGTCCAAATCTATATCACCATTCATTAGCGCATCTAACTCTTCTTGCGTCATGATCTCTATCCTCAACGATTTAAAATTGCACTATAATAACATTAAAACCATTATTTTTACTTAGGATGTCTCTATGAAAGTCGATCTTCACAACCATACGGTTTTATGTCATCATGCTACCGGAACGGTCGCGGAGTATGTGGAAGCTGCCATTGCCTGCGGTACACAGTTTTTTGGATTTTCAGACCACGCACCGATGCACTATGACCCAAAGTATCGAATGGGTTTTGATCAAATGGATCTCTACGAGTCTTGGATAAAAGAGGCTGCGGAGCGTTACGCCGATAAAATCACCGTTTTATTGGGGTATGAAATTGACTATCTTCCGGGATACATGGATGAGGGTGTTTTAAACCGTTCGTGCGATTATTTGATTGGAAGTGTCCATTTTATCGATGATTGGGGATTTGATAACCCCGAATTTATCGGTCGTTATGCGGGGGTAGATATTGATGATGTCTATCGACGTTATTTTGAACTGATCGAAACAATGGCGAGCAGCGGAGCGTTTGATATTGTCGGCCATTTGGATTTGCTTAAAGTATTTAAATTTCTCCCTACCCAAGATATTCGTTTATTGGCACAAGGGGCATTAAGGGCGATCAAACAGGCAAATATGTCTATTGAAATCAATGTTTCAGGGTATCGAAAACCGATTATTGAAGCCTATCCTTCCCCTCTTTTAATGGAGCAAATCGCAGAGCTTGAGATACCGATAACATTCGGTTCGGATGCCCATTGCAGTGAACAGGTAGGACTTTACAGCAATGAGGCAGAAGCGTTGGCGCGCTCCGTCGGCTACGATAAATGTGCCCTCTACCGAGGACGGGATCGGGAAATGATTAAATTTTAATCATACCAAACGTTTCAGTTTATGGCAACTTTTGCTATACTGCGATACTTTAATTATTTTCAGGAGATTCGCATGGGTAAATTCGTAAACAGTGTCGACGAGTTTTTCAGTTTTTGTAAAGAGAACGATGTTCAGTTCGTCGATTTTCGCTTCACCGATATGAAAGGGACATGGCATCACGTCAGCTACCGTATGAGTGCAGTGAATGCAGGTCAATTTGAAGGCGGTCTTCCGTTTGACGGTTCGTCAATCGATGCTTGGCAGCCGATCAACCGTTCTGACATGTTGCTAAAACCGGATGCTGAATCTGCGTTTATGGACCCGTTTACTGCTGATCCAACCGTTATCGTTATTTGTGATGTTTATGACATCTACAAAGGTCAAGCGTATGAAAAATGTCCTCGTGCTATCGCGAAAAAAGCGCTTGAACACCTTGCAAATGCCGGTGTTGGTGATGTTGCTTATTTCGGTCCTGAAAATGAATTCTTCGTATTCGACGATGTAAAAATCCGCGACGAAGTAAACTGTTCATACTACGAAGTGGATACCGAAGAGGGTTCATGGAATGATGCAAAAGATTTCAAAGACGGTTTCAACACCGGTCATCGCCCACGTACTAAAGGTGGATACTTTCCGGTAGCTCCGATCGATACTATGGTTGATCTTCGTGCTGAAATGATGTTGGCGCTAGAGCAAGTCGGTCTTGAAGTTGTTCTCGGTCACCACGAAGTTGCACAAGGTCAAGGTGAAATCGGTATCGTTTTCGGAACATTGGTTGAAGCAGCTGACAACGTACAAAAACTTAAATACGTTATCAAAATGGTAGCTCACCTTAACGGTAAAACGGTTACTTTCATGCCTAAACCGCTTTATGGCGACAACGGTAACGGAATGCACGTTCACCAATCCATCTGGAAAGACGGGAAAAATACATTCTACAAAGAGGGCGGTTACAGCAACTTGTCTGAAACAGCTCTCCATTATGTAGGCGGTGTTTTCGCTCATGCTCGCGCCGTTGCAGCGTTCACGAACCCATCAACCAACTCATACAAACGTCTTATCCCTGGATTTGAAGCTCCGTCAATCTTGACGTACTCAAGCCAAAACCGCTCTGCATCTTGCCGTGTTCCATACGGCGCGGGTGAAAAAGCAACACGTATCGAAATGCGTTTCCCGGATTCAACTTCATGCCCATACCTTGCGTTTACTGCAATGTTGCTAGCTGGACTTGACGGTATCAAAAACAAAACCGTTCCGGTTGGACCGATGGACGAAGATTTGTTCGAACTCACGTTGAATGAAATCCGTGAAAAAGGGATTCAGCAAATGCCACACACACTACGCGGTGCTTTGGAATCATTGATCCGTGATAACGATTTCTTGAAACCTGTAATGACTGCAGAATTCTTGGATACCTACCAAAACTACAAATTCGAAACACAAGTATGGCCTGACGAAGCTCGTCCGACTGCATTCGAATTCAAATCTACCTATTCTTGTTAATTTTCCGTGTAGGGTGAAAACCCTGCACATCTTTTCTTCATAATAACTTTCTGATTTCTTCATTTAAAAATTATCCCCCGAACATCCTTGAAAGCCACGCACGATGGCAGAAGTGCGAAGAGTTGCGTGAGCGCTTTGTTCGGGGGATGAGGTTTTTTGGTACTTTTTTGCCGGAACAAAAAAGTACGAAGAGGAAGTTATGGAAGTTTTGGACCCGCAGCAGAGTAGTCAAATTCACTTTGACCGTCGGTATATTTTTGGAAGTTTTTGATGAACAGAGCTGCCAAGTTATCACGCTGAACGAGATACGCATCGCGATCCGCCCATGCATTACGAGGATTAAGGATAACCGGATCAATAGAACCGAGTGTTTTTGGGATATGGAAACCAAACGTATTGGTAGTATCGAACTCACTTTCGTTGATACTTCCATCTAAAATAGCATTGATGCAAGCACGGGTATCTTTAATACTCATCCGTTTTCCGACACCGTATCCGCCGCCGGTCCATCCGGTATTGACAAGATAGACATTGACGCCGTGCTCATCAATTTTTTTACCTAAAAGTTTGGCATATACCGTAGGATGGAGTGGAAGAAACGCCTCCCCGAAACATGAGCTGAAGGTTGCGACCGGTTCGGTGATACCCCGCTCAGTTCCGGCAACTTTTGCCGTATATCCGCTGAGGAAATAGTACATTGCCTGCTCTTTTGTGAGACGGCTTACCGGAGGGAGAACACCAAAGGCATCGGCAGAGAGGAAAATAATATTTTTTGGATGATCCGCCATGAGGGATGGCTGATGGTTATCAATATGTTCAATCGGATAAGAGACGCGGGTATTTTCTGTTTTAGAACCGTCGGTATAATCAACGATACCGTCTTCATCAAAAACGACATTTTCAAGCAGAGCATTAGCACGGATGGCATTATGAATTTCCGGTTCGCTGGAGGGATCGAGATTGATCACTTTTGCGTAGCATCCCCCTTCGAAGTTGAAAACACCTTCATCATCCCAACCATGCTCATCATCACCGATGAGTGCACGTTTTGGATCGGTTGAGAGGGTAGTTTTACCGGTACCGCTAAGTCCGAAAAACAAGCAGGTATCACCTGCGGCTCCGACGTTGGCGGAGCAGTGCATTGAAAGCTTCCCTTCCAACGGAAGCCAGTAGTTCATCATAGAGAAAATCCCTTTTTTCATCTCTCCGCCGTACCATGTACCGCCGATAATACAGAGATTAGCTTCCACATCAAAGAGGACAAAGACTTCGGAATTGAGCCCATGATGTGCCCATTTTTCATTCACCGCTTTACATGCGTTGAGTACGGTAAAAGAGGGTTTAAAGGTTTCGAGTTCCGTTTCGCTGGGGCGGATAAACATATTTTTGACAAAATGAGATTGCCATGCGATTTCAGAGACGAAACGAACCGAGCGTTTGCTCGATGGACTTGATCCGCAGAAAACATCGGTAACATAGAGATCTTTTCCTGAGAGTTGTTCGCGTGCGACAACAAGGAGTTCATCAAAAACCGCTTTATCGATTTTTTTATTGACATCACCCCATGCGATGTATTGGTTTGAAGGATCAGCATCGACAAAATATTTATCTTTCGGACTTCGTCCGGTAAAAATACCGGTATCGACCATCGTCGCACCGTTACTTGCAAGACGACATTCACCGTTATCCAGTTCATGCTTCATCAGCTCATCGTAACCAAGGTTATGGAAAATCTTTCCACTGTTTTTTATGCCTAACGTCTCAATCTCTGCGGAAATCATGGTGTTCTTTTACCTTTTAGGGCTCATCTGCGTACTGTACCCAGATGAAGATTTGAAGCTTTCACTTCATTTATGGTGCGAATTATACGCCTCCAATTTATAAACGAGAATTAAACCGGATATTTATTTGAATTGTGAAGCCAATTCCGTCAAAATTTTAGGTGCAAGCGCTTCGGTTCCATTGTATTTTTGGAGTTTTACACCGACATTGCTCATACTTTTGGCGGTATTTTTACACGCCATCTTGACAACGAGATAATCACAGTCTTCGATTGCATCCGCCATCGTGTCATGCGCTTTGATGTGTTCAACATCACCCGCATCATGGTCGCAGGTGTGATGTTCATCGTGATCGTGATGATCATCTCCGGCAGCTTTAGGATTGATGCGAAGCCCTTCTAATGTAAAGCTTTTAAACATCCCTCCGCTAAGGTTAAATACGGCGAAATAGGGGGTGTGTCCGGCATTTCCGGCCATTTTCAAACTTTCATCCATTACAGGTACGGCAATCTTCATAATTTCTCCTTAATTTTGTCAAAATTATGCCATACCATTATAGTTTATGAGTTTAATCAAACTGTAAGACAAACCCATTCATAATGACAGTAGGGTTACAAGCGTAATCACTATTAAAAACTTCAAGGAGTAAACCATGAAACGTTCAGGTTTTACTATGATCGAATTGATCTTCGTTATCGTTATTTTGGGAATTTTGGCAGCAGTTGCTATTCCACGTTTGTCGGCAACACGTGATGATGCTGCGTTAGCAGCGCGTGTAACGCAAATTCAAACCGGTATTAATGAAGTAGGCTCTTTCGCAACGGGGAGAAATACATTTGGTACTAT
>DATDUY010000274.1:0-11414 GCA_035290165.1 Sulfuricurvum sp.
AGGGGTATTTGGATGTTGTGATGCTCCATCAGGCGGGATTTACCCATGCCGTCGCGACGTTGGGAACCGCACTCACCGCTGAACATCTCCCACTATTGCGTAAGGGTGAGCCTAAAATATTCCTCGCGTACGATGGGGATAAAGCGGGACGTGCCGCAGCGTACAAAGCGTCTAAACTTCTCAGCATGTCAGGGTTTGATGGGGGCGTTGTTTTGTTCGAAGGGGGACTTGACCCCGCCGATATGATTAAAAACGGCCAAATCGAACAGTTAAATGCCCTTCTGCACCGTCCGATCCCCTTTATCGAGTTTGTTATCTCCGAGATGATTGACGCTTACGATCTCCAAGACCCTAAAGCCAAAGAGACAGCACTGCATGAGAACATCGCATTTCTCAAAACCCTCTCTCCGCTTCTCCAAGAAGAGTATCGCCCTTTTGTCGCTTCAAAACTGGGGATATCTCCCGCTCTCATCCAAGTAGGACACAAAAAAAGTACTACTCCTCAAGCGATCAATTTTTCCCATCACGATATTTGGGAATTAAGCTTTATCAAAACCCTTTTGGAACGTCCTCATATTGCGGATTCACTTCTTGATTTTATCGACGGAACTCTATTGCAATACCATGGAGGTGAGTTTGAAGCGGCACTCCAAGGACGCCATGATGATCCGCGCCTCAGTGCATTGATGATGGATGACCGTATACGGACATTTGAGGGGGATGAGGGGCTTCGAGCAGAGCTTATTACTTTCTTGAGTGCACACTATAACCGTGAACTCAAAAAAGTGACAACCCAAAATACGGTATCATTCGATCAAAAGTCATACTTAATACGTCAATTCCGTGAGAAAATCGAACGCCTTAAAAAAGGTGAACTCGTCCCCCTCACCTAAACAAGGAACACCATGAAAGCCATAGCCCTCTTTAGCGGCGGTCTTGATTCTACCATCGCGGCGAAACTCCTCATCGATCAGGGGATCGAAGTAATCGCCTGCAACATCAACACCGGATTCGGTTCGACGAAAGACCGCCTTGCTCACATGAAAAATATGTGTGAACAAATCGGTGCGGAGTTTCGAAGCGTCGATATCCGAGACGAATACATCCGTGAAGTCCTCTTTACCCCGAAATACGGCTACGGTAAAAACTTCAACCCCTGTATCGATTGCCACGCTAAAATGTTCGAAGTCGCGAAACGGGTGATGGAAGAGTGGGGGGCGAGTTTTCTCATCAGCGGTGAAGTATTGGGTCAGCGTCCGATGAGCCAAAATAGCGAATCATTGCAAAAAGTCCTCAATCTCAGCAATTGCGAAGGGTTGCTGCTCCGTCCCCTTAGCGCAAAAGCTCTAACCCCGACCATTCCCGAAACAGAGGGATGGGTGGATCGCGAAAAATTAGAAAACATCGTTGGACGCAACCGTGAACGTCAGATGGAGCTCGCCGTACAATTTGGACTCAAAGATTACGAAGCTCCGGGGGGCGGGTGCCTCCTCACGGATGAAAAATTCTCCAATAAAATCCGTGATTTTATAGCTCACGATACATTCACAGTAGAGGATATCCCGACACTCAAATACGGTCGCCAATTGCGACTCCCTGAGGGGGCAAAATTTATCATCGGTCGTAACGCCGAAGATAACGAAATATTAGAGAGAATTGAAAATAAAAAATTTGTACACATCGATACTGAGCTTTTCGGTCCCCACTGCCTCATCTCAGCCAATGCGAGCGATAACGATAAAGTGTTAGCGGCAAAACTGATGTTAGCGTATTGTAAACAGGATTTTGAAGGGGAACAAACGTTGATGTTTGGTGATGTAGAACTAACCACCGTGAGCGACATGAGTCGCCACGATGCTCAAAAATATTTTATTTAGCCACCGCGCAGCCGTAACCCGCTTTTTTAACCGCATCGCACATTGCTTCGGCTTTTGTGCCATCCGCCGCTGTCACTTCTGCTTTGCCATCTTTGAGATAAACAGTTGATTCTTTTACCCCTTTGACGTCATTCAACGTCCCTTTGACATTTTTCACACACGCAGGGCAGGTCATACCGCTGACATTAAGTTTTACAAGCTGATCGGCACTTGCAATCGCAACTAAAGCAACTAAAGAGAGGAGAACTTTTTTCATTCACGAATCCTTTAAATAATTTCGTGCTATTGTTTCATAGAACTGTTAAATTTGTGTTAAGTCTTAACACTGTTGTAACAAAAACCATTTAAACTATTAATATTTACTAAAAGGTTTGATTATGCACGGTATCGAATGGTGGTTGATTGTTTCTATAGCCTTTGCAGGAAGTTTCGGTCATTGTATCGGTATGTGCGGCGGATTTATCGTTGCTTACAGTTCGACCAAAATCGATGCTTCAATGAGCCGCAGTGCACAGATTATCCGTCACAGTGCCTACAACCTAGGGCGAGTTAGCTCGTATGTGATACTTGGAATGATATTCGGTGCTATCGGAGCACTGTTTGCCCTAAGTATGGAGATGCACGGCGCACTCTTTATCTTTGCGGGGATCATTATGATAATCACGGCGCTGGGGATGTTCGGAGTTTCCAAACTGATTCATGTACTGGAGAGAGGATTTTCAAGCAATTCTCTTTTTAAAACCCTCTTTTCCCGCCTTATCAAAAGTAAAAGTATCGGAAGTTTTTTCGCCCTTGGGGTGATGAACGGCTTTTTCCCGTGCGGATTTGTCTTTTTCTTTGCGGCCAAAGCGGCGGCATCCGCATCGATTATCGACGGAGGATTGATTATGGCGGCATTCGGTCTCGCCACCGTTCCCACCCTTCTCGCACTGGGTCAATCGGTAAGTTTTTTCAAAGAGATCGCGTTTCGCCAGACTATGAACCGAATCGCTGCGTTAGCAATCTTGATTTACGGTCTCTACAGTGTCTATTACGGGTTGGCCTACTTTTTTGATTTGCCGATTTAAAAGTTCTTTACATCCGCTCTTGAGTAGATTTTATAGATTGAATCGCCTCTTCAAATGCACTTCTATTTAATCCGAAACGCTCTATCAATTCCAACGCCGCACCGATTCCCTCTTCGCTAAACGTATCTCGCAAATTAACCGCCTGGGTTACAACTCTTAGTACCTGTGAATAAGGATTCTGGGTTGATGGGTTTGATATTTCTCGCAATGTATCAATAAGTGCTGTCTCAAAATTCCAATGTTCAAACATGGCTGCCGCAATTTCATAACTGCTTATCTCCAGATACTTTCGCTCAACCTCTTCTAAAGTTCCACCTTGGGAAATCTCTTGAGAAAAATGATCCAAATTACCGGATGCGATTACTTTGAGTGAGGCAACAAGCTTTCCAAGTTCCATTAAAAATGCACTGCTTTGAAGCAGCGGCAACATGCTCTTATCCACATTTCGATACCACTCTCGTACCAAAGACATTTGCAGTGTTGATACCCTTGTCAAATCCTCAATACCGGCAGAATAAGGGCTCAAATCAATCACAACCGATTTTTTGATCGCGCTCGCTGCCGCAAATCCCCTAATCATTGATATTCCGAATAACATTACCGCTTTCGTGATGGAGGATATCTCTTTACTCATCCCATAAAGCGGTGAATTAACCGATTTTAGAATATTGGCACTAAGCATCGGGTCATGTTCAATAACGCGTGAGAGTTCCTCAATATCGGTATCATTGCTCATACACATCTCTTGAATCCGCACAATGGAGACAGGCAGAGGGGGAAGACTTTTTATCTCATCAAGCATAGGTATAAATTCCTCTCAATTTTCATCTTATTATCGTGTAAAGCGGAGTGTACTCCGACTCATTTTAAAGCATTATTAGTTTGAGACAATTCACGCTATACTAATCGAACATTTTTTTTAAGGAGTCAAAATGGCGGGAGTAATGTTTTCATTTTACAATTTTGCATCATTGATCGATCTCAATATCGGAATATCGGATCGGTTGGATGAAAACCGTTCGGAGAGCTTTACGATTTTATTTTGCGATTTTTCGAATACCCCGCAAACGTTAGTCGAGGCTAATCTACAGAGTTTGCTTCGTACCTCCGATTCCATCGTCCACTATGAGCACTATTACTTTTTCGTAATGCCCTATACGGATAAATACGGATGCGGGATAGTTAAGAAAATGATTGAAGATCTCTTTGGCAAAGCTATCCCCTCAGCAGCAGTCTGCTACCCGTCAAACGGAGAGAACCCTGCCGAACTGTTCGAATCACTCCATGCCGAAGCAAAAAAGCTTCACAAAATTGATCTCGACTGCCTCTACAGTGCGGCAAATAGAGAACCTTAAACTCCTAGCGCTGAGTTACAATCGGCTTAAACATATGATACGGTGAGTTTTTATAATATGCTATTGCTTCGTGAATATCGCTTTTGCGGGCGATATTGCGATCATAAACATACACCGTATTGGTAACTTTTTCACAAGGCTGTGCTTTGCACGGTTCCACGTTCACTTCATGTACACTTGGTGCAACAGCGGCGTGCATTACGGCGGTATTGCTCTGCGCAGGTGACGAAGAAGACTCATGCGCAGAAACAGCCTGCTCTTCTTTTTTCTCGACAACTTTTGTTTTCATCTCAGCCGAAGAGCTTTCACATACTTTAGGGGTTGTTCTGTTAATCGAACGGACAAAAGCATCTTTGCTAATAGCTTTCGCTTTTTTCAGATCGTGATACGCCGCTTTCGCAGATGGATATTTACCAACCGTTACGATATTGCACACTCCCTCTTTTTTCTTTTCAGATGAGAGGGCGCTTTTATGAACTTTTTTCTCAAAAGCGGGAGTGATCGAAGCCTCTTTTTTGGCACTGATCGTTTGAATCGTAAATTCCTCCGCGCTCAACACTACACTGACAACACTGAACATCATTATTAGGGCTAATTTTTTCATACTCTCTATATCGACACGATAGGAATAAAACTTTACCTATCCGCTCTTTTTTATCTCTCATTGACTTTTAAGAGCCCTAATCGTATAATGGCGCTCCAAACATCTTTGGGCCCTTAGCTCAGCTGGGAGAGCGCGTCGCTGGCAGCGACGAGGTCAGCGGTTCGATCCCGCTAGGGTCCACCATTCACTCTTTTTTCTCCCAATTAACCTTTTTGTACCAAACACATACTATAATAGCTTTACTATTTACCGAATAAGGAACCTTATGAAATTATCCCATGCACTTGCTACACTTGTATTAAGCTCTTCATTTATTTATGCAGCTCCCGCTACCCTCGCAACCATCAACGGTAAAGCGATTACGACAAATGACGCTAAAGCTTTCATGGCTAAAGCGGCACCGGGTATGAGTTTTGAGAAACTTGATCCAAAAATGAAACGTCAAGTAGTGGATCAGCTTGTCAATCAAGCCCTGATCAAAAATCAAGTATTGAAAAGCGGCCTTCAAAACACCCCTGCATTCAAAGCGCAATACGCAGCAATTAAAGATGATTTAGCGGTTGATATGTGGATGAAACAGCAGATGAATAAAATCAGCGTCACCGATAAAGAGACCAAAGCATTTTATGATGCCAACGGTGACAAAATGAAGCAAGGGGATAAAAAAGTCCCGTATGAACAAGTAAAAAAAGAGATTACCCAATTTATAAAACTGGAAAAATTTAAAACGCAGATGGACAAAACAACGGATGCCCTCCGTGCCGCGTCAAAAGTAGAAGTGAAACTCTAAACCCGCTTGAACCGCGCTCAAACCACACGATCTTTTCTTCTCTCGATAGGAGTTCATCTCTCCGTAATTGCCCTCGCCTCGGGAGGGTATTATATGGTAAAAAAAACGGTAAATTCACCCAAAGAGACAAGGGTTAAAATCCTTCTTGAACACTCCGATTTTCATCCTCAACAACCGTCTACACCGATCTTGACAAAGCCCTTAACCATTCCAGCTGTCATACCAAAAGTTACCCCTCTTCCTAAAGAGGTAAAAACGGCTCCCGCTCCGGTGCAAAGGGTACCAGCTAGTGTTCCGGTTCCTACTCCTGTACAAAGAACAGTCTTAGAAGTACCGAGCACTCCTGCACCGAAAGCTCCGCCACCCCCACCGCCTGTCAAAGAAGAGTACAAATATCCGCACAAAAGCAGCGTCGAATCCATATTGAAACAAAACATTAAATGCACTAAAAACATGAATCGATTAAAGCTGAGAGGAACCGTTGTTCTTTCATTTGATTTATCTCAAAACGGGGAGATACTTCATATACAAATCAATGAAAGTTCAGGAAGCGAGATACTTGATAGTTCGGTAGAGCAACAAATTAAATCCATCTCTCCTGCCTTTCCAAAACCCGAAGAAACGGTTACATTCAAGAAGGTTCCTTTCGAATTCAAACAATGCAAATAATTACCCTCTTTGGGCAAGTCCGAGAGCAAGAGATTTTTCAATATCATGGGCGTATGTCGGGTTATTCATCCGAAGGGTCTTTTCAAATCGCAATATAAGTTTAGAATCGGTGTGAGGATGGACACATAATCCTTCAAGTAAAAGTTTGTATTTGCCAACCGTATGCGACGTCATCGTCCCAAAATGGTTCAAAATCATCTCCACCGCATGATGTAATTCTCTGGCGCTTGAGGATCTATTTTTAATAATTTCGCTTAATGATTCAAAGGTTTCGATAGTACTCGGAGCTACTACGGAAACTGTTTTACCCTTACTGCTCCAGACGTACAAAGTAACAAGTAAAATTAAAACAAACAACAAACCGGCAATCGTGAGTATTAAATCAGCTGTGATCATTATTGGGATTCTCTTAAGTTGATATTGGAAGTATTGTAGCTAAAAACGGTTAAATGAGGATGACTCCCGCAAAAGCGGGAGAAAAAGGAGAGAATGAGCGGTTAAAGGATTACCATTTAACTTCGGTAGTCAACATATAAACATCTTTTTCTTTTGCGACGTCGATGGTTGCAGGAGCTGCTACTTCAGTTTTATCCGTGATATGTTTGCCGGATGCGATGAATGAAACATTTTTATTGTATTTATACGCTACACCCAAAAGTGTTTGTTTCATATCTTGCGATTTAGTTTTTACACCTGTACCCGCTGCAACTGCATCGATGTCACTGACATCATAACGAGCCAATACTGTCCAGTCTTGGATCGGGCGCACTTCCGCATTGACCGACCACCCTTTATACTCTTTGCCAGCTCCGACAGCAGCATTTTGCGCTTTATCTTCTGCAACATAATATTGTGCTGCAAGGAGGAATTCCGGTTGGTTATACACGGCATGGATACCGTAGATTGAACGGTCATATTCAGCTGTATCATCTTCAAGTACCGCAGCATCTTTATGGTTTTTAGAGATCATACCGTACGTTGAGAGGTTGGCATAGGTATCTTTAGTACGGTCATTTTTACCCACTTTTGTACCGCTTCCGAGAATATGACCCGTCAAACGCCATTCGAGTGAAAGATCGGTGCTGTTTTCTTGGTTCGCCGCAGCTTTATCGGCATGGTACCCTTCACCGTTAAATACACCGATTTCAGATGAGAACATATCTGTTTTGGTTTGGAGGTTGAACCCAAGGTCAGCCGAGTTGATCAAATCAGGACCGTTATCGGTTGCATTGGTTTTTTGCTCAAGAGCAACTTTGTTGATTGAACGATAGTGCCATCCGTTGTGCTCTTCGTAATCGATCCACGGGCGGTGAGCGATACCGATCTCTACACCGGTATACGGAAGCACTTGATCCAAATAAAGGTAAGCGTATTTAGCATACATATTAGCATAGCTGGTTGTGCCGGTAAGTTCTTTCGTTGTATCCATTGTTACACGAAAATAGTCTTTATCGTTAAAGTATGCTTTTACCTGCACGTAGTTACGACGAAGCTCAAATCCTCGTGAATCATTAACACTTGTACTGCTTGTACGTTCCGGACTGATAGACGTCATACCGAAGTAGTGGGTACCGCTAAATTCAAGTGTTTTCGCTTTTGATTTAACGTTTACGTATTTAGACATTTTGTCTTGGTATTCAGAACCTTTTGATTCGATATCACGAAGCTGCATATCAACTTCTTTAGCACTAACGAAATCACCCATCTCCACACGGCCTTCGCCCGGAGTTGTATAAACTTGTCCTGTTTTAGGATCACTGTAGAGAGTCAATGCATCGGCTGATGCAACACCACTGATCATCGCCGCAGCAAGGGCAGATAATACAACTTTTTTCATAAGAATCACTCCTGTTTTTTAGTGATGTCATTGTAGAAAAAATAGATTACGTCAATGTTACATTACAGAATGATTACGATAAGAGAAATGAATAAAAAACGCTTGTCTCAACGCATACGCAAGGAAAGACAAGCAAAAACTTAAGGAATTGAAGAAGGAGAAAGAAACGTTGGGTCTTTTAGGACACCTCTAAACACACCGAAGCGTCCTTAGAGGTATCCACCCCGAAGGGTGAATGGAATTAAATTTATTTACTTTCTGCCCAGTATTCGCGAACAAGGTTTGTTGTTTCAACCGGAAGTGGGATATAGCCGAGTTTTTCAGCCGCTTTATCACCGTTTTTAAATGAATAGTCAAAGAATTGGATAACTTGTGCATTGATTTCGGCTTTTTCTTTCGGTAAAAGGATATAAGTTGCCGCTACGATAGGGTAGGCAGTATCACCTTTTTGAGATACCAATGAACCGTAGAAGTGTTCCGATTTTTTCCAAGAAGCTTGTTTAACGGCTGCCATAAAGTTTGGTTTATTTGCTGTTACCCATTTACCGCTTGCAGTTTGAAGTGTTGCGGCTGAGAGGTTATTTTTCTCTTTATACGCGTTTTCGATGTATCCGATAGAGTATGGCGTTTGTTTGATGATGTTAGTTACACCCTCATTTCCTTTTCCGCCGACACCGGTTGCCCAACCGATCGCTTTACCAATACCGAATTTGCTTTTCCAGTTTTTAGAGGAATCGCTCAAATAATCGGTAAATACGTATGTTGTCCCTGATCCGTCTGAACGGTGAGCAACGATGATTTTTTGCGCCGGAAGATTTACCCCTGCATTATCCGCAACGATTGCTGGATCATTCCACATTGTAATATTACCCGCGAAGATATCAGCTACAACAGAGTTTTTGAGTTTTAGTTTCTCATCGGCAACACCCGGTAGGTTATGTGCAACAACGATAGAACCGATAACTGCCGGAAATTGTGTCAATTTTGCTTTATCCAACTCTTTCGGAGTCAATGGAGCATCGGTTGCACCGAAATCGACAACGCGCTCGCTTACTTGTTTAATTCCGCCGCCTGAACCGATTGATTGGTAGTTCACACGCGTTTTGGTCGCTTTTTGGTAGTTGTATGCCCAGTCATAATAACATGGAGCAGGGAAAGTTGCACCCGCACCGTTGATTTTATCCGCAGCGATCATAGAAGTTGCCGCGATTGCCGCGATAACCAAACCTTTTGTAGCATTCTTTAGCATAATGGAATCCTTTTGGAATTTTGATGGCGGTATTGTAGAAGCCTCGGGTAACGAAATGATTACAAACGGCTGCTTCTCTTTGTAATCTCTCGGTTATAAACCATTGGTATAATCGCGCATCATCATTTAATCAAAGGCACATCAATGCTACCACGCTATGAAAATAAACTCAATGAAATTCGCGGGATGATTTCACTCATGCTCTCTCAAATTATCCAATCAAGCGAAGAGACACTCAAAGCATTTGAAACGGACAATGCGGAACTCTACGAAACATCACGCACCTATATCAAAAATATCCAAGTGGATGCCAACAAAATCGATAACGAAATTATCAAAACGTTTGCCCTCTTCGGTCCGGAAGCCGACGAGCTACGACTGTTGGTTGCGTATCTGAAAATGACCAACGAAATCGACCGCATCGGTGACGGTCTAAAAAAATACAGCAAGCGTCTGCATGACCACTGTCAGGGCGGATGCGACATGAGCGTCTTGAGCAATGCCATCATTCAGCTACACAAAACAACCATCAATGCGTTACAATACATAATCCAATGTTTGAATGCTATTGAAGTGTGTGACGCGGATGATGTTTACCGCAAAGTAATGGTCGAAGAGTCTAAAAATGACGATCTTTTTTCCATAATGGAAAAAGAGCTTCTGACCTTGATCATTGATGCAAACGAACTCGCTGTCGAATACGTCAAAGTTTTAGGTACATTACGCAAGCTAGAGCGTATCGGTGACCGTACCGTCAATATTGCCTCCCTGATGCTCTATGCACAAAAAGGCGGCGAATTAAAGTTACACAATTAGTGCGAAAAACGTACTTAGACTTACGGAAAAAGGAATCAATCGTGAACACGTTGATACTGATTGTCGAAGATGAACAAGATATTTTGGAGCTTATGGAATATCATCTCTCTAAAGAGGGATTTGAGACCATCGGCTTTCTTAATACCAAACATGTCGTTGATGCTCTTGAGGAAGAGAAAGTGGATCTGATTTTAATGGATCGAAATCTTCCCGGTGCCGAGGGGAGTGAGTTTGTCGAATCACTGCGCAAACGCGGTATTCAAACACCTGTTATTTTCGTCAGTGCCAAACACAAAGACGAAGAGATAGAGCAAGGCTTCGAGCGGGGAGGTGATGATTACATCACCAAACCTTTCAGTATGAAAGAGTTGATTTTACGGGTTAAAGCGGTATTACGACGTACGAAAAAACTCTCTTCTGAGGGCAATATCACCCATCGTGATATTGCCCTTAACCTCGCCGCACGTACCGTATTTATCGAGGGAACCCCTGTCGATCTGACTAAACTGGAATTTGATCTTCTTCATGCCCTCATTGTCAACGAGAATGTTGTTTTGGAGCGTGATTATCTCCTCGAACACGTTTGGGGAAGCGATGAAGTCTACCAAGACCGAACCGTCAACGTTGCTATCAACCGTCTCAAAGAAAAAATTGACCCCGATAAGTCCAAAGAGTATATTAAAACAGTACGGGGAGTCGGTTACACGCTGTGCTAAGAATCCATCAACTTTTCTTTCTTAATGTTTTAGGCCTTTTCGTCGCCGCACTTTTTGTAGCTTCTCTAATCAGCTATTTCACCCTCAAATCAATGATTATTCATGACAGTGAAGAGCGGCTGATCGAAAATATCAACCTGCTAGAGCCTCTGCTCACTACTACCAATGATTTTGACCGCTTTGTCGCGCAAGCATCAGGAAAAACCTTTCTTCGAGTCACGATAATTGCCGAAAACGGAGATGTACTCGCCGAAAGTGATGCCGATAAAGAGTCAATGGAAAATCACGCCGGACGTATCGAAGTAATGCATGCCATGACAGAACCCTATGGAGTAGCCATTCGCTATTCTAACACCATCAAAACCGACTTTATCTATGTCGCACACAAGATAAGCACTCCTGAGCGGGTATTTTATGTCCGTCTGGCTATGGGT
>DATDUY010000275.1:0-7991 GCA_035290165.1 Sulfuricurvum sp.
CGTGAATAATAAAATACGCCGATGGTATAGACCACAAAAACATTGACGAGGTTGATGAGGGTGAGATAAGGGACACTTTGTTCCCCAAACAGTGCGATTCCCAGAGGGATACCGAGGTTGCCTGTATTGCCGATAAGGGCAGAAACGGTGGCGATGGAACGCTCTTTTGGGTTATGAAAGAGCATTTTGGCGAGGGGTATCATCAATAGCAATGAGATGACGGTGATCGCCAGATAGAGTGATGGGGCAAAGAGGAGTTCAGTATCGATGGGGCGCTTGAGAAGTCCCCAGAAGGTGAGAAAAATTTGTAAAAAATAGACACTGAGCAAGGTAATGGTACGGTCATCGATTTTCTCTTTAAATGCCCATTTGGCACCGAAACCGACAGCAATAAAGAGGTAAATACCCATAATAGAGAATAAAGTTTGCATAGTCTTTTTTGATGTGTATTGTAGCGAAAAAAACAGTACCCTTTTTTTGAGTTATTAAGATTTTTTTATACTTATCGTCGTTACAATGTACTGAATTTTATGAATGAAAGGGGTGGCATGAAAAAATTTGTATGGGTATTGTTTTTGATCGGTTTTGTTGGTGCATCAGCAAATGATGCATTAAAAGCAGAAGTTACTACGTGGCTTCAAGGGCTAGATGGCGGTGCTCAAAAGGCTAAATATGATTCTCTTGGAGCTGAGAAACAGTCTGCGTTGGATAAGTTTTTTGAAGAGTGTAGAGCTGACGTGGCCAGCGGAAAACTACCAAAAGGGACGTGTAAACCGCTTTTCCTAGAAAAGCTAAAAGCACTTTAAGGTTCGGCGTTTGCCGAACTGTGAAGAAAAAAAGTATTCCTATCTTTCCCTTAAATTTTTATCTCCTTTGCTTTCATTGATAAACCCCTAAAATCCCTTTCGCTACAATCCTTTTACGAATGAAGATTGCATCTAAACGATAGTATGATGAAAAAGGTTTTGAATGGCAAAAGTATTGATTATCGGCAGTGGTGGTGCAGGATTGGTGAGTGCATTGTCAGCTAATGAAGCGGGTGCGGAGGTAGTTGTTGCTTCTAAAACGCTTCCTACAAGATCGCAAACCTCGATGGCACAGGGGGGGATGAACGCCGTTTTAGGCACCGATGACTCTATTGAAAATCATATCGCGGATACGCTCAACTCCTCCGCTGGATTGGGAGATGAGTCGCGGATTATAGAAATGTGTGAGAAGGCTCCCGAAGCCGTGAGATGGTGTGACTCTATCGGGTTACCGTTTAGCCGTGATGAATCGGGTGAGATAGCACGGCGACGTTTGGGTGGGGCAAGTGCCCCTCGCGCCTGTTACGCGCAAGACTACACCGGACTAAAACTTCTCCATACTCTCTATGATCAATGTCTCAAAGCGGGAATAACGTTTAAAAATGACCGATTTTTGCTAAATATGATCAAAGATGAAGAGACTAACCGCGTGTTAGGAGCGACGTTTCTCGTTATCGAAACGGGTGAGGTGGAAGAGATTCGTGCCGATACGGTGATCCTCGCTAGCGGAGGTTATGGAGCACTGTACGGCAAGCACTCGACCAATTCGGTACAAGCCACAGGGGACGGTCTCGCGGCGGCAGTAAGAGCGGGGGCAAAACTTGCTGATATGGAGTTTATCCAGTTTCATCCAACGGCACTGAAGGGTTCTTCCATCTTGATTTCTGAGAGTGCACGGGGGGCTGGCGGATATCTTCTCAACGCTTCACATGAACGTTTTACCGATGAGCTAGCGCCCCGTGATGTGGTAGCCCGTGCCATCCACGATGAAATGAACAAAAGCGGTACGGTTTACCTCGATATCCGCCATTTGGGAGAGGAGTTTATCAGCCATGAACTTCCTCAAGAGCGAAAGTTAGCGCAGCTTTATGAGGGGATTGATCCCGTCCATGAACTCATCCCCATCAAACCCTCTGCCCACTACAGTATGGGGGGGATCGAGGTAGATGAATCGTGTATGAGCAGTGTAAAGGGTTTATTTGCTGTCGGTGAATGTGCAAATCATAAAACACACGGAGCAAACCGTTTGGGAGGCAATTCGCTTTTAGAGTTGGTTGTTTTTGGACGTGAATGCGGACAAAATGCGGCTGAATATGGGAACAAACACCCTGCTCCTCCTTTGGAAAACACACAGTTAGCCAAAGATACCAACTTCGTCCGAGGTGTGATGTATTTTACGAATCAGATCGATTTTTACCAAAAGCAGGAGATGCTTGCTAACATTTTTTATAATAATGTGGGGTTGGTGCGGGATGATATGGGGCTCAAAGCGGTTTTAGGGGCGATTCGTCAGATGCAGAAAGAGTTACCGTTTATGGGACCGCGCGACAAGTCGAAAATTTGTAACACAAATCTGGTCGAATTTATCGAGTTTGGAAACAAAATCGAGCTGGCTGAGATTATCGTTGTGTGTGCCATCAGCCGCGTCGAGAGTCGAGGGGCACATTATCGGATCGATGCACCGGAGCGTAATGACCGAATGTTCGGAGCTCACACAATCACATGGAAAGAGGATGGAGTATTATGTGCCGATTTTATACAATGAATGAAGATATTGATGATGACGAAGAAGAGTACGAGAAAGAGTGGTGTGATTGATGGAAATAACTATTATACGAGGTGAAGAACAAACGTATAACGTCGAGTTAGAAAACGTTACCCTTTTAAGTGTTTTAAACCATATCAAAACAAAAATTGATCCGACGTTGACTTATTCTCACGGGTGCCGAAGCGGCGTGTGCGGAAGCTGTGCCGTTCGTGTTAACGGACGAGAGCAGTTGATGTGTGAGTACAAACCTATGGATGGTGATGTCATTGAACCTATCCGCAACACCCGTGTGATTCGTGATTTGGTGGTGGATAGCTCGCACGTTGAGCGTTTTAATCGTGCAGGGATGGGATGGAGTGAGGAGAGTGTAACCGAGAGTGTGAGCAGTGAAGCGATGGAGCGGATCGAAACGCAAAGCGACTGCATTTTATGTACCTCGTGTTTTAGTGCCTGTCCTGTTTATGCAGTGAACCCTGATTTTATCGGTCCGTTTGCCCTTACGCGGGTATGGCGCTATGTGAACGATGCGCGAGAAGTGAACAGTGATGAAAAAATGGCGGCGATCCAAACCAACGGTATTTGGGACTGTACCCTCTGTGGCGAATGTGTCCCCGTCTGCCCCCAAAACATCGCCCCCAAACAAGACATCACGATGCTGCGGATGAAAAGTGCAATGATGGGGTATCAAGACCCTAAAGCGGCAATGGCATTTGGAGGTGGATTGGATTTTGGAAGTCCGATGTTTTAAAACATTAAGGTTTGGTTGTGTTATACTAATGTTATAAAACAGTTAGGATATAGTATGGCATCTGAACACTCTCTCGATATCTCCGCAAAAATTGATCTTCAAGCATTCAAAGATGCGATTGCCCAATCCGAAAAAGAGGCAATCGGTCGTTATGATTTTAAGGGGATCACCTACGAAATTAACTACCGTGAAAAAGAGAAACAGCTTATTCTCCTCGCTTCCAGTGATAATAAGCTCGATGCACTCAAAGATATTGTTATCGCACGGCTTATCAAACGGGGGCTCTCTTCAAAAGCACTTGAAGAATTGAAAACCGAGGATGCAAGCGGAGGGGCGCGAAAAGCGACCTATAAAATCGTCGACAGCATTGAATCTAAAGAGGCGAAAAAGATTATGGCAGAGATTAAAAACCTTAAAACCAAAGCAAGCGCCGCAATTGAGGGCGATTATATCCGTGTAAAATCCAAACAGATTGATGAGCTTCAAAAGATTATGGCACATATCAAGTCTCTCGAATGGGATGCTCCCTTGGTCTTCGAGAACTTTCGATAAGAGGGTGCGATGAAGCAAAAAACGTATAAACGGATCGATAAACGGCTCATTACCGAGGGGTCCCAAATCGATTTTAATCTTTTTTTGCCCAATGAGACCAAAAGTGCGATGAGCCTCTTCTTGCAGAGCGACACGGCGGTTGATGGGACTACAAAGGTCAAGCTTCGTGAAATTGAATGGCTTTATGTCGATGAAAAAGATGAAGTGCTGTATCAAGATTATGTCTCCCGTCATCTTCAAAGCATTGCAAGAAACTGTGATATTCCGATAGAGCAAAAAGCGCGGCTTGTCTATCAGAAAGCGACAGAATCGATTGATGCAATGTTTAATAACCCTGAATCGCTGAAAAATGTTGAAAATACTCAGCCGGTTGTCAATAGCTTTATCGATATTATTCTCAACGATACCAGTGCCGTAGAATCGTTAATGAAGATAACGGCGCATGATTACTACACCCATACCCATTCTATCAATGTAAGTATCTACACTCTAAGTTTAGGTTCTTTTTTAGGGATTGAAGGAAAAGATTTGGAAGTGTTGGGGATGGCGGCTATCTTACATGATTTGGGGAAAAGTAAGATCGACTATGAGATTATCAATAAAAACGGTAAACTCACCGATGAAGAGTTTAACGAGATGAAAAAACACCCTGCGCTAGGACATGAAATTGCACTAAAACTTGGAATTGAAGATGAGCGGATTTTGAGCGGTATCCGTCACCATCACGAAAAGATAAACGGGGGCGGATATCCCGATAACCTCAAAGGGGATCAGATTAGCTATTTTGCCCGTATTATCGGTGTGTGTGATGTCTTTGATGCCCTGTCCACCAAACGCTCTTATAAAGATCCAATGACCTCTTTTAACTCTCTTTTGTTAATGAAGCAGCAAATGGAAGAACATTTGGATATGGGAATTGTGAACGCATTTATTAAAATGTTACATAAGCAAGGAAAAACATGAAAAAAATGACTATCGCCGATGCGGCGGAATATTTCAATGTCTCCAAAGAGGCGATACATAATCGGATACGGCGCGGTAGTTTGGATTGTATCGTGGATAACGGGGTAAAATATGTCGCTGTAGAATCCGCAAAAAGCAGCACTTCCGCTAACATCGTGAGCGAAAACCGTTATACCCACTATATTGAGCAGGAAAATGAGCGGCTCCGTGAAAAGGTGGATGTTCTCGAAAAAGAGACGGGACGGTTACGTGACCAGCGTGAACAGATGCTGATCGATGAGAGGGTTAAAGTAGAGCAAATATACAAAGAACGTGATGCACAACTGCGCAGTGTGCTGCATGTGGTGGCTACCAAATTTCTCTCCCATGCCTCCGTCGATGACGTAATGGAAGAGGCAAGAAGTGTAGATGCTATCAATGTTGATGTTGTTGATACTGAGATTGATGAGTGGGTTTCATTAAAATCATTTTTAAAACTCAAGCGCTATAACGATAAAGAGAAAAAAAAGATCAAAAGCCGTTTTGAAGCAGTGAATGGGGACGATGTGCGTCTCACTCTACGTGAGGGAAAGATATTTTTGAATCCTTCCGAATACGATTACTCGGATTTGTTGCGTTAGGCAACGATTGCAGTGAAACAAGTACGCATTTTTCGCCGATTTGATGAAAGCCAAACCGCTTCATTTGTAGAAATTGAAAAATGGCTTTTGGATGTCGGAGATGTATTGGAATTTGACCTTTTTTGCTCAGGAGGGGAATTTTCGGAAAAAGTTCTTTTTATGTCCAAAAGATCCGGTATAGATCTAGAATCGAAAGCGGACATAGATCAACAGCACTCCCTCTACATACGCCAAAGTGATCTCCCGTTATACAACTTATTTGTGGATAAAATTGTTCAGGCGGTAGCGAGAAACGAACACATACCGATTATTAAAAAAGCGGCTGTTATCTATCGCCAAGCATCCGTTATACTTGATGAGATGTTTGAAAATCCTGAAGAGCTTGAAAATGTCCCGAAATCAAAGAAAGTGGTCAATACGTTTGTAAATACGATTTTTAGCGATTCTCATGCAATTGAATCGATGATCAAAATTACAGCCTATGACTATTATACCCATACCCATTCGATCAACGTTTGCATCTACTCTTTGAGTTTGGGATCGTTTTTGGAACTTGACTCGCTTATGCTGCAAGAACTGGGAATGTCAGCATTGCTCCATGATCTGGGGAAAAGTAGAGTTGACTCTAAAATAACCAATAAAAAAGGGCATTTAACCGAGAGTGAGTTTGAGGTGATGAAACACCATCCCCTTTATGGGTATACGATCGCTTTGAAGATAGGGATTCGTGAGCAGCATATTCTTGACGGGATACGTCATCACCATGAAAAACTTGACGGGAGCGGTTACCCGGATGGGCTTATGGGGAAAAATATAACCCTCTTTGCCCGTATTATCGGTGTGTGTGATGTCTTTGATGCTATCTCTACCAAACGCTCCTATAAGGACAGTATGAGTTCATACGATACATTGCTTTTGATGAAAAAAACAATGCAACACCATCTTGATATGGAATTGGTCGATGCATTTATCCGAATGCAGCAACACGATACTCTTTTAACGTCGCTTTGAGGGATAACGCTTATCACGATGTTCAGGTCGTGCCTGCGGAGTTCTGAGGTGCCGAAAGCAGCTCTCACAAATTGCAAATTCACTGTTGGGTGCTAACGGCTTTCCGCATGTTTTACAACGCGGCACAAAATGGCTTTGTTGGAGCGAGTTTTCGATAAAGCGGTTCAGCTCTCCTCTAAAGGTACGTGCTTTTTCGGCATCGACAAAAAATTCTCCCAACCGATATGACAGCCACAAATAAAGACTGATCTCTTTGATCCGATCTTCCGCCTCTTGAAGCTCCTCCATCGAGAGTGCGTGACTTCCTAACGCTTTAGGCGGGATGTAGGCAATCGGTTTTTTCTGCTCCAGCGCTCTTACATAACGCTCGAATGCCGCCATTACTAGCGGTGATGAGGTAGAAAGGGGTGCAGTGGCGAGGGTGTATTTCGTCCGCATATCCAAATCATAGCGATCAACAATAGCCGAAGCTTCCTGCATCGATTCAAGGTTAGCGGCACGGAACGGCCCCTCGAACTTCATATTTTCGACGAAAAAGTCAACAATGTTGGAGAGGGATTTCTCCTCCAAAATGTTTGAGACGAGCATGATGTGATCAAAATTTGCCATGACATTAAACGGCAATGCAATCGGTTCAATGTCTTTGCTAAATAAGGTTGTAACTGTTTTTAGAACATCAGGAGTGAGGGCTCCGACATACCCTTTTTCGCTTAGCCCATAACGCCCTGCTCGTCCCGAGATTTGCCGCACTTCGGTTGAGGTGAGATTGCGCTGGTTCTGACCGTCAAATTTGTCTGCTTTTGAAAAGAGGAGGGTTTTGATCGGGAGGTTTAGCCCCATACTGATGGCGTCGGTTGCGACAAGGATATCGGTTTCCCCCTCACGGAAACGGCGCGCCTCTTCTCGGCGTACTTCGGGGCTTAGGTTTCCGTAGATTACGCTGGTACGATAGGTTTTAGAGAGCTGTTGTTTGAGCCGTAGGGCGTTGGAACGGGTAAAGGCAATAACGGCGGTTTTAGGCTCGATAGCGTCGATAGGGGTAACAGATTTGAGAAGTTCGAGGGGGTTTTTACGCTCAAACTCGACAATCTCCAACGGTTCACCCAAATATTCGGCGAGGGCGATAATCGCTTCACGTGCATTGGGAGATCCCGTCATAATAACTGTTTTAGCCGGAGCACCGATGATGGCATTCGCCCATGCCCAGCCCCGATCACGGTCATCAATCATCTGTACCTCATCGATGACACAGCAATCGACCTCAACCTCAAAGCTCAACATCTCAATAGTGGAGCTGATATGGGTCGCATCTTCGTCGAGGAGCTGCTCTTCACCCGTGATGAGTGATGCGCTAACCCCATCGTCTCTGAGGCTCTCGTACCCCTCTAACGCTAAGAGTCGCAGTGGAGCGAGATAGTATCCTGTTCCCGCCTTTTTGAGGTGTTGAAAGGCTGTGTAGGTTTTACCGCTGTTCGTAGGCCCCGTGTGAAAAATGAGACGGCGTCGGAGAGAGCGGGCGAGAG
>DATDUY010000276.1:0-4259 GCA_035290165.1 Sulfuricurvum sp.
TCGAGCCGTTTTTGTAGCTTTGAAATCTCCGAAGGGGTCGGGAAACGGCTCAGATAGAGACGATAGAATTTAGGAAGGGTGAGTTTGAGCAAATCAAGATTTTTTTTCGTCATTTCACCTTTGAGCCGTTCCAACACCTGATCGGTAGCAATCGGTTCGCTACGTTCGATCAAGGAATCCATCGCTTTAAATTCAGCCGCTGTGAGAGCTTTATTGGAAACGACAATGATAGAGTAATCATTCTTGAGACGATTTTCATACGCTTCAATGGTGCGGTCTACGGCAACGTAGATTTGAACCGAAAACAAAACGGTAAAGAGGGCAATGATGAGTGAGATATGATTTTTAAGAGATTTCATGAAGATTCCCCATCTCGATATGAAAATGTTTATATGGAATGGTGATGGAGGAGGGGATATGATGCGTTACGACGACAATGGTCGTTTTGAGCTGCGTATTTGCCCCCTCCAAGAGATTCCAGATTACCTGCGACGAGTATTCGTCCAAATTTCCGGTCGGCTCATCCGCTAAAATCAAAATAGGGTTGTGGGCGAGTGCCCGTGCCATGGCAACACGCTGCTGCTCCCCTCCTGAGAGTTCTGGGGGATATTTTCCTGCTTGATGGATCAGTTTGACATGGCCGAGAAGTTTTTGTACCTGAGGTCCGCTCACCTCTTTCGTATACCCTGATATGATGAGGGGGAGCATAACGTTTTTTTCAATGGTCCACTCTTTAATCAGTTTGTAGTCTTGAAAAACGATACCGATGTGGCGACGGAGAAAATTGAGTCGGGAGGTACTGATGCGGTTCATTTTGACTCCGCCAACCATAAGTCCTCCGGCTCGGGGTTCAATCGCACCGTAGAGGGATTTAAGAAGGGTTGATTTACCGCTTCCGCTGGCTCCGGTAATAAAGACAAAGCTTCCCGCATCGATGGAAAAACTGGCTTTAGAGATGATAGTTTCAAACTCTTTGTACGACAGTGAGAGGTTTTCGGCAATGATGACTTTATCCATGTAGCAGCTCGTCTAGTAAGATGTGGGCTTTGAGATTTGCACTTGAGCGAACGGGTAGCGAGGGGTAATAGCGTGCAGTACCGTTTTCGACGAGAACATAGGTACTCTCAGGGCGGTCAAAACTTCCCATGGAGAGGCGGATCATTCTCCCGTTTTCCCCGACGTTAAACATTCGCTCGACGTGAATAAATCCCCAGTCGCGTTTATAGGTCTCTTTGGAGAGACGATCGACGGCACCGCCATCAATCGCTTTATCGGAGAATGAAAAATCGCCGCTCATATCGGGCTCAGGACTCTCCGATTCACAGGTAAAGGTGACATCGTAGATATTTTTCTCCTGTTTTTTCCAACGATCTTCGTATTTGCTGACGATAGCGATCTCTTGGTTTTTTCGCACGTCAAAGCGGCTTACAGCAGGAGAGCTGAAAGTTTCAAGGGCGAAACGGTAGTAATTTTCGCTATCGGTACGAAGTTCCAGCATTCCGCCGACGCGCAACGCCCGTTCTGACTCTTTTAAAAAGGCTTCGGAGATAACACGTCGGTGAGGCTTTTTATCCCACGGTACCGGAAAATGGACGTAGATTTTTCCGACGATATTGGAGGGGACAAACTCTAAAAAGAGGCGTGCATCGTAATCGAGAATCATAATGTTGGTGAGGTTTTGGATAACGATCTGTTTGAGTGCCTGCTCGATTGAGGGTTTATGAATCTCTAATCCAATAAATAAAACATCAGGATTAGCGGAGGCTTGGTGTAGTAGATGGCGGGCTGAACCGAATCCGACTTCGATACGCACTTCCCGTTCACGCGGGAAATGATCGGCGAAAAATTGGATCGATTTGAGGGCATCATGGGTTTTGAGATGGGTATTTTCAGGGGCGTTATCGACATTGGAATCGAGGATGGGAGAACCTGAGCACTCTGAATAGGCTGATAATGCGTGTTTGAGTATAAAATTAGGGGAAGGACGGGTAACCTTATCCCCTTTGAGGAGTTTTTTTGCGCCGTTTTTGTAAACCAAAAAGAATTCACGCCCTTTGTATCGGGTAGCGATGAGGGCACCTTCGTCAGGGTTTTTATAATCGGCTTGAAAGAGAAACTCCACCTCACCGCAGCGAGCGGGAAAGGTGAGGGGGTTAAACGATTCGAGGTTTAAATGCGGCATTCTCTATTTGGCCTCGTAACGTAATTCGATCGCTTCGGTAGGAAGGGATCGAATGCCGTTTTTATCGACACTCAAGATTTCATACAGATAGCCGGTATCGGGTTTGATATCGCTGTCACGGAAGGTTGTCTCCGTAATATTGTTGATGTCGATGCTCTCACGGGTGATCCAGCTTGTTTTAGTTGTTTTAACCACTGTATAAGAGACGGCGCGAGGATCGCTGTTTTTCCATTGGAGTTCAGCCGCTTTGTTGATTACTTTCCCTTCGTAAGCGACCGGTGTTTGAGGTTTGGAGAGAGTTGAGCCCTGTGTTGCTACGGAGGATTGGAGACTCTCAAGGCCATCTTTATCCACGGCAGTAATTTTATAGAAGTAGAATTTGCCGTCTTCCGTGATGGTATCGGTAAAACTGGTTGATTCGAGTTTGACATGATAAGCAAACGAACCGTTCGGCGTGGATGAGCGATAGAGGTTGTAATGGCTCAGGTCGCTGATAGTGCTCGCTTCCCATCCCAATGTAATAGCACGAGGGAGATCGTTGGTTGAGGTGATGTTACGAATCTCAGGAGGCAACGGTTTGGTGATCACTTTGCTCACTTCACTCGGCTCTGTGGTAAGTTTGTCAAAGGTTGTCGCTTTGATACGGTAGTGATAGACTTGGCTGTCTTTGAGGTCACGATCAATGTATTCGGCATTTAAACGACCCGTAATGGTAGCAATAGCAGCCCATTTTGGATCGGTAGCCTCTTGGCGCTCGATCACGTAGCCGTTAATTTTTCCGTTCGGATGCGGACGCCAGAGAAGTTTAGCACTGCGCGGCATATTCCCTATTGCTTGAAAAAAACTTATCGGTGCGATCATCGGCTGAGTCGCCACGAGCATGGTTTCGCTGGCAACCGATTCGCTCCCCTCTTTGGTAATAGCGGAAAAGCGGTATTGGTATTCGCTTCCGGGTTTGAGATCGCTGTCTACGAAATGGGTTGCAAATCGGCTGTCGATCGTTGCGATACGCTGAAGCTTTTGATCCTCAGCTCCGGGGGTATTGCGATAGACGTAATAGCCGCTGACTCTAGGGTCTTCAAGCGGTTTCCACTCGAACGCGATCGAGGTGATATCGGCGATAAATCCGTTCAACGAGGGAGTCGGAAGTGTCGAGTCAATCGTGACGGCTTTAGGAGCTACGGGCTGAGGGACACAGCCGCTAAAGCTAAAGAGACTCAGAGCTAAAGAGGCGCTCAATGCGTAACGGATCGATGAGTTCATGCAATTCCTTTGAATCAAAATGTTTTTCTAAATAATCTTCTACCACGCTCCCCAACGGTGCGGTGAAATTCACCCGTTTTTGGGTCGTCGGATGGGTAAAATAGAGGTTATAAGCGTGGAGCAAGATACGTTCCACTTTATCGCTTTTTGCCGAGGTTCCGTAGAGATGATCTCCGATGATATGGCGGCTGATCGATTCGAGATGAACCCGAATCTGATGGGTTCTTCCGGTGAAAAGTTTGCACGCGATCAGCTCTTCGGTCTCGTCATGGCTCGGTAGAAGTTTGGCAAATGCGGTTTTGGCACTTTTGCCGGTTTCACTGATTGCCATTTTGAGGCGATTGTGGGCACTTCGTCCGATCGGGCGGTCGATAACGGTGATCTCCTCTTTCATCGCAGGGGTAACGACGGCGAGATAAAAACGTCCCATCGTTTTGTCTTGAAGCTGAAGCGAGAGGGCTTCGTGGGCTTCGTTGTTTTTGGCGATGACCATGGCACCGCTGGTTCCGCGATCGAGTCGATGGACGATTCCGTGACGCTCTTCGCCGCTGAGGGTTGAGAGGGCGATCCCTTTATGTTTGAGCCAATCGACGAGGGTCGGTTCTTTGACGCTCGGTGCGGGGTGGACGGTGAGAGAACTGGGTTTATTGATAACGAGGATATCATCATCTTCAAATAAAATCTCGACATCAAAATCGATTTTTTGCGCAGGGGTCGATTTTTGCTCAGGAAAGCGGATGGTGACCTTTTGAGAAGGTTTGAGTTTGAGACCCGCTTTAGCGGTCGCTTTGCCATCAACACTAACACACTCCTG
>DATDUY010000277.1:0-9580 GCA_035290165.1 Sulfuricurvum sp.
CTTTGGGACCCTTTTATCAGTTCAATCTGTTCAATGTCGCTAATGAGGAGATGGGCGAAATTGGCTCCGCTGGTATTCGAGGGATCTTGATAGCGGATACCGTTGATCAAGACCAAGACTTTATTGGTATCCATACCGCGCACAAAAACCTCTTGCGTCGTTCCAACTCCGCCGTTAGAGGTGATACTTATCCCCGAGAGTGAATTAAGCGCTTCGGCAAGCGTGGTGTAATGTTGTTCTTCGAGCTCTTCGGAGGTTATTACTTCAACGTTGGCAGTGATATTTTTGAGGGATTGTTCGGTCTTGGTTGCAGATACAATGATAGGATCAAGATTGAGAGTATTGGCCTCTATTGAGACAACTAATGTTGAGCAGGCAACGAGTGATAAGGTTTGTTTGACCATAAGTGTCCTTGGATAATAAAAGTAATAATAGATGAGAAAAGGACACTTTTAGGAGGCGAAACAGTGGAATAGGTGTGGATAGGATGGGTCGAACAGATCCAGATGATTTGATGAATAATCCGGAGAAGACGAACTTCTGAAGCATACGCTTGGATAGCGACAAGTGAAAAGTATGTTTTTCCGAATCCGCGCGGTGAACGCATCGCTATCCTCCCTTTTTTTAGGAATTATAACGAAAAAGGATAAAAGGCAATTTCTAGGATTTAAATTGCCCTAATTGTGCATTCAAACTGGTAGCGGCATCATAGAGTTGCCCTGTAATTTTAGAGATTTGTTTAATATCTTCCTGATTGCTTTGGGAGAGGCTGGACATCTCTGACACTTTATGGATAATTTCATGAATTTTGTGCGCCATATTCTCTGCTTGTTTGACACTTTGATGACTGGCGTCTACGTTTGAGCGAAGCGCGCTCGACGCCGAATCGATTTTCACATCGATCTCTTCGCTTCTCTCAGCGAGCCGTCCGATATTTTCACTGTTGGTATGCATCATATCGGATGAGTCGGAGATCGATTGAATCACAATGGAGATGGTTGAGTTGATTTCGGTCAAACTTTTTTGGGTACGTTCAGCGAGTTTTCGTACCTCATCGGCAACAACGGCAAATCCGCGTCCATGTTCTCCTGCACGTGCCGCTTCGATAGCTGCATTGAGTGCTAGAAGGTTCGTTTGGTCGGCAATATCGGAGATAATACTCAGTACGCCGCTGACACTTGCAGCGTCGCTTGAGAGTTGAGAAAAACGATCCCCAAGCTCATTAGACATTTGGGTTGTTTTATGCACTTCATTAGTGATTGCGGTAGCAATTTCACGGACATGGCTCAGTTCCGTCTCGGTTAAACGGCTATTTTCCAAAGTCACCTTAGCCATAGTAACACTCTCTTCCAGCGTTGCGCCGATTTCAGCGGCAGTCGTATTGGTGTTTTGAGCAATCGTATTGGTTTTTTCCGATTGGGCAGAGAGATTGGCCGCAGCAGAGTTCAATGTAGCGGTAGAGCCGACAGCCGAAGAGGTAATTTGCTTTGTATCGTTGATCGTACTTTGGATTTTTTCAATAAATTGGTTGAGGTAAAGACTTGCTATTCCGATCTCGTCGTTTTTATTAAGAATCGGAAGACGTTTCGTCAAATCGCCGTTACCGTGAGCTAGGTCACTGGAGACTTTATCGAGTTCCTCTATCGGGTGAAGAATGCTGGTTCCTGTAAAATAGTTAATTGCAATCAGTATCGCAGTCAGGATACTTCCCAAGAGCAAAAACCATTTAAAAAAGCTCGATTGCAGTTCATCAAAATAATCGGCTTTGTTGATCCCCGGAATAACCCACATATCCCATGCGGGGATATAGCGGTAGGCGGCAATTTTCTCTTGTCCCGTCGTAGCCGAAGTGTATTCATAAACTCCACCCGCCTTATCGGATCGGATATGGTCGATATAATCGTGTCCTGCCTTATTTTTCCCTTCATCCTTAGGATGGATCGTCATTACCCCTTTAGAGTCAATAAAATAGACATAACCGCTTTTGCCGATCTTAATCTCTTTGATCTCGTTTTTAAAGCCCTCTTCTTCATAGGCTTTCGGCTCAATATTGGCAATATAGTTAACATTTTTTTCTAATGCGTCAGCGACTGTGTTTAGATCGCTGATCATAATGGTTTTGATCGAACCTGTAGCAATGAAGTATGCTACAATCACACTGATTAAGATCGCGCCAATAGCTGCGATCAAATTGATGATAAATTTCGTTTTAATAGTATTGAATAAACTCATTGATTTGTATCCTGTTTGGAATATTGTGTCATTGTAGTTCTCTTTTTCTAAAGCCAAGGTAAAATTATGAGATTTTCTTATATAAAACAGATTGTTGCGTATATGCAGCAATTAACCCACATTGTAGCAGTCTACAGAGTTAACGATACTACACTTAAGTTGGTTTTTAATCGTGAAAACAGCTGGAATTTTGAGATGGCTCGGGGAAATTCGGCCATTACAATCGGAGAGATTCCAACCCGTGGCAAAATGTATCAAGCCCCGTTTGACATATTGCTCGCCAAGCGGCTCAATCGCTCTTCCATCCAATCGATTACCCTCCATAACAACGATAAAATAATCCGTATTACGACGACGACAAGCGGCTCCTACAAATCGGAAACAACCGTTTTACAGCTCGAATTTACCGGCAAACATACCAATGTCATCCTTTTGGATAAAGAGGGGATCGTTTTAGAGGCATTACGCCATATTGATGAAGAGGTCTCAACCCGAAGTGTTCGGGTAGGACAAAAACTGGGTGAAATCCCAAAACCTCCGTATGAGCCTCAAGAGTACCCGCTGGAGGATGTGCGTGAATACTTAGAAGGTGAATTCGCTCACCGCAGCAACGATAAACTTGATCGGCTCAAAAATGAGAAAAAAACTCTTTTGCACAAGCGGCTGTTCCAGCTTCAAAAACATTTAGAAGAACTCGACGAAGAAACGGCATTGCTCCAAGAGGCGCAAGAGGCGCAAAACGGTGGACATCTGGTATTGGCGAATCTGGACACCGTAAAACCCTATGATAAAACAGCGGAACTTCGCAATTTTGACGGAACTCCGATCCATTTGGAACTCCCCGCAGGATGCACATCCGCTTCCGGATGCGCGGAGAGTTTTTTCAAGCGTTCCAAAAAAGCGAAACAAAAAGCACTCGGGCTCCATCAGGAGAGAGCTAATCTCGAAGCCAAAATCCGCTATCTTGAGCTTTTTATCCAAACGGTAGCGGAAGCCTCAACCCCTGATGAAATAGCATTATTGTTTCCTCCAAAAGCTATGGGAAGCAAACATAAACCTTCTGATACGATTGCCGAGTTTTGGATAGAGGGGGTAAAAGTCTCCCTCGGTAAAAGTGAAAAAGGGAATATCGAACTTCTCCGCAATGCCAAAGCACGTGACATCTGGATGCACCTCAAAGACCGCCCATCGGCGCATGTCATCATCTCCACCGACAAACAGCAGCTTCCCGAAAAACTCCTCGAAGCGGCGGCAAAACTGTGTGTCGATTTTTCTGTATTTGAAAAAGGGCGCTATTTGGTCGATTATACTCCCCGAAGAGAAGTCAAGGTGCAAGAGGGAGCAAATGTCCTTTACACCAATTATAAGACGCTAAATATCCAAAAAGGGTAATGCTATGGCACTTGGTCCTATCGGTAATGCTATCTATGTTAATCAACAAATGGCAACGGTAGCGAGTGAGAAAAATGCCATTTTAAACCGATTCGAATTGCAAGCGCTTGCTGCGGCTACTGCGGCGCAGCATGAGAAAAAAGAGATCGAAGAGGTGCGCCCCACCGAAGAGAATCACGGGGTTGATCCTGATCGTGAGCATACGAAAGAGCAAGCGGAACAAGAGGAGAGACGTTCTCCTCACGAAGAGAAAAAAGAGGAGGAGCAAACGCCTTTAAAACCGCTCCATATTTTGGATGTTAAAGTTTAATTTCCCCTTTGCCAAGAACGCTAATTCGCATCTCTCTTATAATAAAATAAATGATATAATCGCGTAATTTTAAAACCATTGGTTAAACATACTATGCAAACTGCAAAAAACTCAACTCAAGAGCGCATTGTTACCGCAGTCTTTCTTGTTATCGGCGTCTTAATAGTCGGACTTATCAACAACTTTTGGCTTATGTGGACAGTGATGGGTATCATTTACCTTCTCGCATTTCATGAAGCGACCCGTTTGTTCGGAATCAACAACAACTCTTTGTATGCCTATGCAGCTATTCTTTGGCTTGCAGCAGCCTTGTACCCCTACGGTGAAGACCTGTTTGTAATTGCCGGATTGATTTTTGCCGCAGCCGTTGCGTACACTCAAAATATCCCCCCTAAAAATTTCCTCCCGTTTATCTATCCGACGGCAGGAATGCTCTTTATGCTCAGTATGTACCAAGAGTACGGAATGGGGGCTATGTTATGGCTTCTCGTTGTGGTTGCTTCTGCTGATGTCGGTGCGTATGTTGTAGGACGCAGTATCGGTAAAACCCCTTTCAGCGTCTCCAGCCCGAGTAAAACACGCGAAGGGGTTTATGGCGGTATCGCCGTAGCAACGGCTGCGGGCTTTTTTATCGGGATTACCATTGTTGATATTACCCAAGCGATTATTATCTCTATGGCTGCGGCGATCGGTGCCGTGTTCGGCGATTTGTTCGAAAGTTATCTGAAACGCCAAGCGGGGGTAAAAGACAGCGGTTCTATCCTCCCGGGTCACGGTGGGGTATTAGACCGAATTGACGGCTATCTCTTCGCTTCCGTTATTATGCTCGTCCTCCTACGAGGTCTTGTTTGATCCTACTGGGCTCCACAGGCTCCATCGGGGTCAATGCCCTTAACATTGCCGAACAGTTTCATCTGAGTGTCGATACCCTTGTTGCAGGACGCAATATTCCCCTTCTGAATGAACAAATCAAACGTCATAATCCTAAGCGAATTGTTGTGATGGATGAAGCCGATTGCTCCCGCGTCCATCATCCTCATGTCCGCTCCGGTGAATCGGCAATCCTTGATGCGATTGAAGAGTCAGACTCACAGCATGTCGTCAATGCTCTGGTCGGATTCGCCGGATTCCGTCCCACCCTCAAAGCACTCGAATGCGGTAAAAAACTGGCGCTCGCCAATAAAGAGTCTCTGGTCGTCGGCGGTCCGTTTGTCGATACCTCCACCATAATCCCCATCGATTCGGAACATTTCGGGTTGTGGTATCTGAACCAAACTCCACGACCTGTAAGCCGTATGGTCATTACGGCAAGCGGCGGAGCCTTTCGTGATTGGCCGTTGGAGAGACTCGCTTCCGCTACCCTTGAAGACGCCCTTAAACACCCTAACTGGTCGATGGGACAAAAGATTACGATCGACAGCGCTTCAATGGTCAACAAACTCTTTGAGCTTTTGGAAGCACGTTGGCTTTTCGGGGAGGGAGATTACGATGCTCTCATCGAGACTAAATCGTTGATTCATGCCCTCATCGATTATAAAGACGGCTCAACAACCGCCCATTTTGCCCACGCCGATATGCGTCTCCCTATCGCCTATGCTCTTATGGGCAGCGTCGATACCCCGATTGTGGATCGGATCGATTTGAGCCGTATCGGATCGTTAGAATTTCGTCCTATAGAGAGTGCACGCTATCCAATTTGGGAGATTAAAAACGACCTCCTCCGCAACCCTGCACGCGGTGTTATCGTTAATGCGGCAAACGAAGCGGCGATTGAGCGTTTTGTATCCGGTGAGATCCGCTTTATCGATATTTCCACCATGATTCTCCGAGCCTATGACTCGTTTACCCAAACCCCGGAGTCGGTTGAGGCTATTTTCGGACTCGATGAAGAGGTGCGCGCTTTTGTTCGAGGGCACTCATGCTAAAAGTGTTAATGCTGCACGGCTGGGGGGGAAGCGATGACCCCCATTGGCAGGCGTGGTTAGCAGGAGAGATCGCCAAAAAGTACGGCACGGTTGCGTTCCCGCTGTTAGATAATCCCCATTTTCCGAGTAAAAACCGATGGATGAAACAGATCAAATCAATCCTGAGCGATTTTCAGCCCGATGTCGTTATTTGTCACTCATTGGCGAATATTGCATGGTTTCATCTCTGCAATGAGGGGAAAATATCCGTGGTAAAGCGGCTCTTACTCGTCGCCCCCCCTCATTTGAGCTGTGATATTGAAACCCTCAAAACTTTTTTTCCTCTCGAAGCACCTAAAAACCTTTTCGCCGAAGAGGTATTGCTGGTTACTTCGACCAATGATCCCTATATGAGCAGTGAAGAGGCATCAGCCCTTCAAAAGGCTCTGGGGGTAGAGATGAAGGTGATTGAGAATGCAGGTCACATCAACACCGCTTCGGGATTCGGTGAGTGGCCGTGGGTCAAAGAGTGGGTATTGCAATGATCCTCAGTATCGAAAGTTCGTGCGACGACAGTTCGATCGCGATTACGGAAATTGCGACGAAAAAACTCATCTATCATAAAAAAATTTCCCAAGAGCTAGAGCATTCGCAATACGGCGGTGTTGTCCCCGAACTCGCAAGCCGTCTTCATGCCGAAGCATTGCCGCGTATATTAGCCGAATGTGAACCTTGGTTTAATCAGCTCAAAGCGGTTTCCGTGACCAATGAGCCGGGATTAGGGGTAACCTTGATTGAGGGAGTTACGATGGCAAAAGCACTTAGCATTTCCCTCTCTCTCCCCATTTTACCTATCAATCATCTTAAAGGGCATATCTATTCCCTGTTTATTGAAAAAGAGTCTCTCCTCCCTATCACTGTTTTGCTTGTCTCCGGCGGACACACTCAGCTCATTGAAGTCAAATCCTACTCAGAAATGGAGACTGTTGCTACTACCATGGATGACAGTTACGGAGAGAGTTTCGATAAAGTAGCCAAAATGATGACGTTAGGGTACCCAGGAGGGCCGTTAATTGAGCAGTTGGCGCACAGTGGTGATCCAAGCCGATTTGCGTTTACCGTCCCCCTTTGGCAGTCACCGCTCATCGCTTTTAGCTATTCGGGTTTAAAAAATCAGGTACGCCTCGCCGTAGAAGCCAATGATGCTTCACTCTATCCCGATATCGCGAGTGCATTTCAGAAAACGGCAACGGAACATCTGATTCAAAAACTCAAAAAGTATTTTAAATCTCATCCTCCTGTACGGTTTGCCATCGTGGGTGGGGCGAGCGCTAACCTCTACCTGCGAGAACGTGTTAGTGAGCTGTTACAACCGTACAAAGCTGAACTTATCCTCTCCGAACTACAATACTGTTCGGACAATGCCGCAATGATTGGACGTGCGGCACTAGAAGCGTATGCGTTGGGTGCGACGAAACCCTATAACTCTATACCTATCAACCCCCGTTGTAAACTGTGAAAAAGCTTAAGACGAAACACCTCTTCTATAATTCAGAGATAAATTATCCGATTTAAGTACAATTTCCGTACCAAACAAAAAATAGGAGCTTTAAATGGCAACGACTAAATTCAAAGGTACTGATGTAGAGCTTTTAGGAAACACTGTAAATGTAGGTGATAAAGCGCCTGTGGTTACGGTTGTAAACTCGGCAGGTCTTGGTGACGTTACCGTAGGTGGCGCGCAAGGTAAAAAACAACTTATCATTGTTGTTCCGTCACTCGATACCGGTGTATGTGCGACTGAAACACGTAACTTCAATGCTAAAGCGGCTGGTCTTAAAGATGTTATTGCGACTATCATATCGCTTGATCTTCCATTCGCAGCAGGGCGTTTTTGCCAAGCTGAGGGGATCGATAACTTGACAGTATGTTCAGATTTCCGTAACAAAGATTTCGCAAACGCATACGGTGTATTGCTGGGTGGTTCAGTTCTTGCAGGCGTAACGTGCCGCGCAATCTTCGTAGTAAACGAAGAGGGTATCGTTACATACAAAGAGATCGTTCCTGAAATCACAGAAGAGCCAAACTACGAAGCTGCTTTGGCTGCTGTCGCATAACTCCCTCTTCTCTCCTTCGGGAGAGAAATCTCTCTTTTTTTACTTTATTTGCACGTAATCGTAATCAATTCGCCCGCTTTATTCAACGTATAACTGTAACGCCCATCTAGGGTAATGGTAGCACGGGCAAATTTTCCATGATTTCCCACAGTTACATCCAGATACGGAGCGGCATTAAGAACTTTTTTTTCGGATTTAAAAGAAGCCTCTCGTTTAAAATCGAGAACAATGCGGTTAGGGTCACTTAATACAAAATGGCGAACCAACACATCTGATGTTTTTACACTTAGAGTTTTCCCTTTGGAATAAAATTGTACAAACCCGAAATTAGCAACAGAAGAGTTATTCGTAGCTGCGGAATGTGCAGATTTTCCCCCTTGTGAAAAGAGAAGAGGACGGTGCCAATCGATACTTTGATCTACCTCAATTTTTCTCTCTTCGATGCTGCCGTCAAGATTTTGCACAACCAACGTAATCTCTTTTAACACACGGGCTTGATCCGGCAATTTATAGTTGATGGTTCCCATTTGCGGTCGTGCATCCGCAACATTTGAGGTAACTTTTTGTTTCTTTGACTCATCAATAGGAAAAAAAGGATTTTCACGGGCAACCAAAGGAGAAAGAAGTAAAAGAGAGAGGCAAATCGAGTATTTCATAAATCTCCCGTCACTATTGTGAATCAGCATCAAGCTCTCTGAGCTCAAAATACTGTTTTTGTAAAGCGGCATTTTCAGCTTTGAGCCGCTCAATGTCTTCACTAAGGTAATTTTGATGTTCTTCGAGTTCGAGGAGAACACTCAAAGAGTTGTCCCCAAAAAAAATGAAGCCCATATAAACCCCAACACTCAACACAACACTTGCCGCCAGTATAAACTTCTGAGTCGATAAGCCGAAATAGCGTTCGCTTAGGCTCTCTGTCTCCTCGTGCAGCAGCAAATGTTGATCGTCTTGATGCATTAGCTAAAAAGAGAGCTCCCCAAATACTCGCCGTACATTACTTCCGTTTCAATCTCAAGAAGACGGTTATATTTTGCTGTACGTTCACCGCGTGCCGTTGAACCGGTTTTAATTTCGCCGCAGTTCAATGCAACGGCAAAATCAGCGATAAACGCATCTTCACTCTCACCGGAACGGTGGGACATTACACATTTATATCCGTTGCGTTGTGCAAGACGAACGGTTAACATCGTTTCGGAGACCGATCCGATTTGATTCGGTTTAATTAAAATAGAATTTGCGATCCCCTTTTCAATCCCCTCTGCCAAGATATTTGCATTGGTAACAAAAAGGTCATCTCCAACGAGTTGAATTTTAGTTCCTAATCGTTCCGTTAGGATTTTCCATCCAGCCCAATCATCTTCACTCAATCCGTCTTCAATCGATACGATAGGGTATTTAGAGCAAAGATCTGCGTAATAATCGACGAGTTGCGCGGAGGTAACGGTGCGGTTCTCAGAATCGAGTCGATACCCACCCTCCGCTACGAGTTCAGATGCTGCAACATCCAGTGCGATAGCGATTTGTTCGCCCGCTTTGTATCCCGCTTTAGCAATCGCTTCCATGATCACTTGGATCGGTTCTTCATTCGAACTCAAATCCGGTGCAAAACCACCCTCATCTCCAAG
>DATDUY010000278.1:0-4252 GCA_035290165.1 Sulfuricurvum sp.
TCACGATACGGGGTTGGGTGAAACGTTTTACAAAAATCAAAAAATAAAACTCACCAAAAAAGAGAACGCCTTTATCCGTCTTCTTGTTGCACAATTGGGAAGTGTCGTTGATTTTGAACAGGCTATCAATTACGTATGGGAAACCAAAGGGGCGACCGACAACAGCGTTCGAACCCTCGTCTGGAGACTACGATCCAAACTCCCTAGCGATGTTATTAAAAATGCTTCAGGTGTCGGATACTATTTAGAAGAATAGTGATTAGGCAAAACGTTTTTCAAATTCAAAGCGAAGTACGTCGCACGCTTCGATAAAGTCAAACTCTTCCTCTTTTTCCGTTGCAGCGTTTTCTATCACATACGCGAGTCTTGAGAGCTCATCAAACCGAAAATTGGCACTGGAACCTTTGATCGCATGGGCGATAAAAGCAATATCCTCATACTCTCTCTTTTCGATACTGATTGAGAGTTCTTGAAGCAAATGCTCCATTTTTTGATGATAGATACCCAAAAGATAATCAATCTGATCCTCTTCAAGCATCAAGGCACTTTTGAGATGCTCCATATCAATGCGGGGCCATTTTGACTCTACCTGAGGAGTCGGTTCCGTTTCGGGTACAATAATCGGCTTCAAATAGCGTTCAAAAATCTGTTCAATCTCTTTAATAACAATCGGCTTCCCTAAAAAAGCGTCATAGCCGTTTTGAATAGAGCGCTCTCGGGCTCCGTTGATTACATTTGCAGTTAATGCCACAATCGGTATATGAGGGAGTTTGTTCTCTTTTTCATACGTCAGAATATTAGCTGTCGCTTCATTACCGTTCATTTGCGGCATCTGTTCATCCATCAGGACCATATCAAAATATTCCGACTGATAGTATTGAAGTGCTTCCGCTCCGTTAGAAGCGATCGTATAGCTCAGGGTATACCGTTCTAAGATGATTTTAATAAGCTCCTGATTGGCGAGATTATCTTCTGCGACCAATATTCTCCCCTCAAATCCTCTCCTCCCTTTCAATCCTGTTTTATGAGGAAGATGCGGTTTGTTTATCCCTAAAACATCCCTCAACGCTCTTTGAAGTTTCGTACAGTAGATGGGAAATGTCAAAGGGACAATCGTCTCAATCGCATCGTAGCGCTCATCAAGAAAATCGAGGATAGCGACTGAGGGGATCTGATACTTAATAATCGTTTCACGCATCGTGTCGTCCATTGAACTCTCTAAAAAAATGAGCAAATTGCACGATTCCTGAACATTATTGATGATCTGAATATCCAATCCGAAATAATCCCAATAGCGCTGCAGAGATTCCAACTTATAGCTCTCATTCGGTTCATACGCCAAAAGCCCGAATTTAACCCCTGCAAATATTGACGCATCAAATTTAGAGATTTCACATTCATGGTTGGCAATCACAGGTATTTTAAGGGTAAAAAGGCTCCCTTCTCCTACCGTCGATTCCAACTCAATATCGCCCCCCATATGAAGTGCTAACTGCTTACAAATGGACAGCCCAAGACCTGTCCCCTCATTGATTTTCATAGCCCCCTCTTGCGCCTGAGAAAAAGCATCAAAAATCCGCATTTGATCCACTGAAGAGATCCCAATCCCCTTGTCACGCACGGAGAGTGAAAGTATCCCCTCATCACACCGTGCCTCAACATGGATCGCACCGGCATGGTGACTGAATTTAATAGCGTTGCTCAAGAAATTGCCGACAATCTGTTTGATCCGCAACGCATCGGCTGTAATTTCATAAGGGATAGACGGATCAATAAAGCTGGTAAGGGTAATACTTTTAGAATTGGCACCCGGAACAAAAAGTTCCATCGTGTGGGAAATCTCATCGTGAATATTAAACGGCTGCGGGTCAACGGTAAATTCACCGCTGCGCAGTTTAGAGAAATCGAGAATATCATTGATGATATGGAGAAGATTTTCGCCGCTGTTGCTGATAATATTGAGATATTGCTGATAACGAGGGTTGGTCGTCTCATCCCGCAGAAGCGATACAAACCCCAAAATAGCATTCAGCGGCGTCCGTATCTCATGGGACATGTTGGAGAGAAAATACTCTTTCGCTTTGGACGCATTGAGTGCTTCTTGCTCTTTTTGGTAAATCGTATCGGTATACAGTTTTAAGACACCCGCAAAATTTTGATCGAAAAGATAGCTGATGGCAACAAAAATTTCCTGATCATGTATCCCCAAACGGTATGTTGCATTGAGAACAGAGCGTTTGAAATGGGTACAGAGGAGAAACAGCTCATCAGCTCGGAGCTCTTTGTTTTTAAGATACTCAATCAATTCGGCGATGACAGGGCAATCTCCGAGAGCCATGTGCCCGGAAACTACCCCCATAAAATAATCAAATACATTTCCGGCATACAATTCTAAAAAAATATCTCTGTCGATCTCGTGGCGACCTAAAATAGCGGCACACTGCTCTTCATTCACCCACTCTTCTAAAATGGACTCTTTTTCGGCAAATAAAATGTCTCTTGCTTCAAAAAGTGTTTTAAATACAGTATTTTTCATATTTTCTTTGCAACGGCACCATTAATTTGGCGCTACCCAGAGAAAAACACCTAAACTGACAATAAGCAGCTGAAAAGCCAAAATCATGACTGTTCCGATAATATTTCCGATCTGACAGCTCGTACACTGCTTATAGAGGCGCGCTTCATGTTGAGCATAAAAATAATAGGCGATCATTAGTAACGGCACGGGAATAAGGGCAAATTTATCAATCCTATAAATCCATTCTCGCAATTCCGGAGAGACAAAGAAAGGGAGAATAAAAGTGAGGGCAACAAATGCCAAAAGATATTTGGCTCCCCGTTTAAAATAATCGCGGACAAAAACCGTTGGGCAGGACTCACCCAACTCATATCCAGCTCCTTGAGCCTGTTTTGCCAATACTTTTTCGGCTTCTCTCCGCCCCTCTTTGTTGAGCTTATCGAGGAGAGTACCGCCGAAGAGCATATCCATTTTTCGCTGTAATACCCGCGAAAAATCCCCCTCTGTATCCAAATGCTGCAGCTCTCCGAATCTATTTTCATAAACAACTTTAATTCGGTCATGACGTTTGAGTGTAGCCGTAAAATCGGGATAATAGGCACTTATCTCCTCAGCAATAACTTCTCCGTCGGCGACAAGGATACGGGGATTAATAAATTCCAGCAGACCGTTTTCGGTCTTGATAATGATGGCACAGGCCGGTACTGCGATTTGGATCGCTGCAATGGCATCAAGATGATAATGTTCCATCGTATCGGTCATATTTTCTAAAAGTCTAAACAACTCATCATCAAATTTCCGAACATCGGCAGAGACGTACTTAATCCGCTCATCAGGGTAGGTGATCAATTCTTTAATCATTTTGGAAAATCTTTCGTAGGAGGTAGAGCCCCGCAAAGGGGCTTTAGATTAGTGGCTTTTGCGAACAACGATCAACATTTTGATGTTGATCATAATAAAGCGGAAAAGCTGCCAAATTTTGCACGTACGCATTTTAATGACAAAATTTGTCGGTACCATAGTCGTAAAGTTAGCGTCGTACGGTTTAACGTATTTTTCAATTTCATTCATAGTTTTTTTCTCCTTTTATCTTATTCAGGGATCAAAGTCCAGCCCGGATTGAGCTTGGCTTTATAGATAAACATGTGGTGAAGGATATGCTTGATCCAGTGACCTGCAAGTCCGATTTCACCGAAAGTGTAATCCAAATCACGTCCAAGACCCGGATATTTTTCAAAATCCGGTACAACAGGATAAACGGTCAATGCCGCAGCAGTACCGTCGAATAGACCTTTACCTGCTGATGCAACACACGCCGCACCCATTTCTGCCATAGACGCTTCATGCAAATGCGCATCCGGCCCTTTTTTGATCAAATCACATACACTGTGAGCAACCGCTTTCCCGATAATACCGCTTGGCATACCTGTACGCGGAGGCGTTGGGAAAATTTGAGTACCGTTTGGTGAACTCATCGGTTTAGAGATCGGATGCGGAGGAGCGAACGCGATACCTGCAGCGAAGAGATTTTTGTATGTTGGATTTTGATATGTACGAGGCCAGTCAGACGCTTTCCAGTTCTCATATGCACCTGCATCGTATTTTGCATCAACTTTCATAAAGCCGTTCGGTGCAAACACGGTAGCTGTGATATCTTCGCCCGCTTTGTCGTATGCTTTAAGTCCTACTCCGGCAAAAGGTGGAATCAACATTGAGAAGTCAAATGTCTCTTCG
>DATDUY010000279.1:0-3302 GCA_035290165.1 Sulfuricurvum sp.
CGAAGGTAGAACAATTTCGCACGACGTACACGACCACGGCGAAGAACTTCGATTTTCTCTAGGCTATCGCTGTAGATTGGGAATACACGCTCGATACCGATACCGTTAGCGCCGATTTTACGTACTGTGATAGTACGGCCAGTACCTTCTCCACGGATAGAGATACAGATACCTTCATAATTTTGAACACGTGATTTTTCGCCCTCTGTAATGGTTACAGCAAGACGAAGTGTATCACCCGCGCGGAACTCAGGAACGTTTTTGTTAGCGATTTGTGCTTGCTCGAAACTTGCAATGTACTTATTTTTCATAAGATGTCCTTATTTTATGCTTTTGAAGCTGCTCCGGTCTGAAGTATTTTGTTTTGCATTCAGACAGAGACGATTTTAGTGCACGAATTTTACTGTGATTTCCCTTTAAGTATTCTGATGGAACACTCATATTCTCATAAACAGGGGGTTTTCCAAACGAAGGGGCTTCCAACAGTGGTGATTCGAAACTCTCATATTCCAATGATTCACTATTTCCCAAAACACCTTCGATGTTTCGGACGATGGCATCGGTCATAACCAGAGACGGGAGTTCCCCTCCGGTCAAGACATAATCACCGATGCTGAACACTTCATCAGCGAAGCGCTCAACCACCCTCTCATCAATCCCCTCATACCGACCGCTCACAAAAACAACGTGCGATTTGCTTGCGAGTCGTTTGGCATCGTTTTGGGTAAATTGTTTCCCGACGGGCGCGACAAAAATGATATGAGATTCATCCGGCAGTGTTTGAAGGGTATCAAACAGCGGCTGCGGTGTCATTAACATCCCTGCCCCACCGCCAGCGGCGGTATCATCGACTTTATGATGTTTTGAGGTACTGAAATCTCTGGGGTTGAGATAATCGACCGAAAATTTTCCCGATTCGATTCCCCTCTTTAGGATAGAGTCTTGAAAATACCCTTCAATCAGATTAGCAAAAATCGTTACATACGTAAAACGCATCAGGATGCCTCTAACAGATCCAATCCGCCCTCTACGGTAATAATTTTAGCCGTTGCATCCGCGTTTAAAACAAAACGATCAATGTACGGGATTAAAAAGGTAGCCGGAAGCTCTTTGGCAACAAACGATGCATCGGTTGCTACCAGCAGATAATCCAACGGTCCGATCCGTTCAATCTCTTGAACTTTACCCAAAAGTATCTCACCCTCCATAACGCTGGAACCTAACAGATCAAACCAGAAAAACTCACCCTCACTCAAGTTGCATCGCTCACGCGTCGCTTCAAAAGTGGTAAAAAGTTTCGCATTGGTCAGCGCTTTAGCCGCTTCAGGAGAATCGATCCCCTTGAGATGAACCAGTTCACGATCAGGGTTATAGGAAGAGAGAGTCATTTCTTTCCCATTTTCCAAAATAAAAGAGGCATTAGGAGCGAATTGTTCCGGGAAATCAGTGGAAAGATTGAGTTTCATATCCCCCTTTAAACCGACGACTCGGCCTAAAGTGGCAACATGAAGAAGATCTTTTGGGGGTGAATTACGAAAGCGGTTCGACATTGATTCGGTAACTTTTTCCGTCTTTGGCTTTGCAACCGGAAATGACGGTTTTGATCGCACCGATCATTTTGCCCTCTTTTCCGATTAGCTTGCCAACATCGGCTTGATTAGCGTACAAAATGATTTCGGTCACTTCGTCGCCCTCATTCGATTCTACCCGAATCTCTTCGGGATAAGACGCTATTAACTTAGCAAAACCTGCGACGAAGTCCGCAACCATCATTATTTACCGGTAATTTTTTTAACGCGGTCTGACATTTGAGCACCAACGCTCAACCAGTAGTTTAGACGCTCTTCATCTACTTTGGTAGTGATAGGGTCTGTCATTGGGTTGTAATACCCGATCAATTCGATCCAACCGCCGTCGCGACGTTTGCGACTATCGGTTACCGCGATACGGTAGAAAGGTTGTTTTTTACGACCCATACGGGTTAAACGGATGACTGTTGCCATTGTGTGTCCTTTAAATGTTTTTTTGCACCAAGAAGTTTAGAAGAGTGTTTTACCCACAAAAGTAAAAGAAAAACCTCTAAGCTTCTTCAAATGCTAAGGAGTAAACTCATCAAGAGTGCACACCTTAACATTTGACCTTGGCAAAGTTAACGCCCTAAACGCGCACCTTGCATCTGACCCATCATACTTTGAAGGTCTTTCATCCCTGATTTACCCGAGAACCGTTTTGCCATTTTAGAGGCATTTTTAAACTGCTTCAAAATACGGTTCACTTCGATAATATCCAAACCGCACCCTTTTGCCAAACGGGCTTTTCGGCTGTTGTTCAAAAGTTCAGGGTCTTCGCGCTCTTTCACCGTCATCGATGAAACCAACGCTTTGATCTGTTTGAGTTGGCTGGAGTTTTCCAAATCGAAATCTTTAAGTGCAGACGCCATGCCGCCCATTCCGGGGATCATCCCCATAATGGATTTCATGCTCCCCATTTTTTTGAGGCTCTCCATCTGCTCTAGGAAGTCGTTAAAATTAAACTCCCCTTTTTTGATCTTTTTAGTAAGGGCTTTGGCTCGTTTCTCATCGATAACCGACGCCGTTCGCTCCGCAAGCCCCTCGATATCACCCAATCCCATAAGACGGTTAACGATACGATCAGGGAGGAAGATTTCGAGATCTTCCATCTTCTCACCCGCACCGATAAAGCGAAGCGGTACTTGGATCTGTGAAGCGATACCGAGAGCTACGCCCCCTTTGGAATCCCCGTCGTATTTAGTGAGGATGACCCCGTCAATCCCGATTTTTTCGTTAAAGGTACCTGCTGTGCGAACCGCATCCTGACCCGATAAAGAGTCGGCAACGTAGAAAATCTCATGAGGATTGGCAACCGCTTTCACTTCCGCCAGTTCACCCATCAGTTCGTCATCAATTGCCAAACGTCCGGCGGTATCGATCAATACAACATCGACAAGTGCATTTTTCGCGTGCGCCAATGCCGCTTTGACCACTTCAACCGGATTTTTGCTTGAATCATCCGCATAAAGTTCCACTTCGATAGAAGCACACACTTGTCGGAGTTGCTCAACCGCCGCAAGACGCTGTAAGTCTGCCGCAACGACCAATACCCGTTTTTTCTGACGCGTTTTAAGCCAGTTTGCCAGTTTACCCGTCGTCGTCGTTTTCCCTGACCCTTGCAACCCCGTCATCAAAATAACAGTCGGCGCTGCCGGAGCATACACAAATCCTGATTTCCCTTTGACATCCAAAAGGGCATACAACGATTTGCGAAGCGCATCGAGAAATTGG
>DATDUY010000280.1:0-2514 GCA_035290165.1 Sulfuricurvum sp.
TGTCCCAATACGATCAACCAACTTTTTGTACTATCGATGATAATCGGGTCTCCCGTAATTTTTTGAATTTTTGCACCGCTTGAGAGATCAATCATCCCATACCATACTTTATATTTCGGATGGATAATTAGCTGTTCCGCCGAAGCTAGAGGTTGTGCAGGTGGAGGGGCAGGTTTCACACTACTTTGATTGACTTCCGAAGTGACCACCGTTGCGGTTACATTTGTCTCATTGTTTTCACTGATATTGGCATCATTAATCTCATCCGCAACTTCTACTGCCAGCGTTGTAAGATTCATAACCTCTTCACTCGGCTCCGTTGACATTTTACCCTGTAAAAAATATCCGCCCGCCATCAGTATAATGATTAAAAGCATCCCTGCCGCTATCCATTTAGGCTTGGAATTGGAAGTAGATTGCAATATTACCGATTGCTTTGGGAGAAGCATATCCGCATTGTTTCGACAAAAATCAGTATATTCTTCTTTAATACCGCTAAGATCGATGTCATATTCACGCTCTAAGATTGAGATATAGCCCATAAACTGAACACGCCCTATTTGACTGAAAGACTTGGTCATAACCAACTCTACTTTATCACGAGAAATATGGGTTCGCTCATGTATTTTCTCTGTACCCAGAGCCTGTAAATCTTCGAACGTGTTACATTGTTTCATCTCATTCTCTCCATCAAAATTGCGCCGGCAACACCGACATTTAAAGAATCAAAATCATGCGCCATCGGAATAGCAATACCGACATCTAAACTTTTTTGGACTCTGCCGCTAAGTCCCTCTCCCTCATTGCCCAAAACCAAAACCCGTTTTGCGGCAAACGTTGCTTCACGAACATCCACTCCGTCCATTACCGCTCCGTACACCTGAAATCCCGATTGCTTCAGCTCATGAAGTACATCATGGATATTGTGAATGATGACCAACGGCATATCGAGTGCGGCACCGCTACTGGTTCGGATCATTGCCTCTAAATTCGGCTCTTTAATACCGCTGATAACCAATGCCTGAACCCCTAGCGCATACGCACTTCGGATGAGCGAGCCGATATTACCCATATCGGTAATAGAACTCAACACTACGATGAAATCGCATTTTTTGAGAAACGGGGAGGCATAGGGGACTACTTGGGATATCTCAGCAATAAAGCCCTGATGATTCCCACCTTTTACCATCGACTGTGCGGCTATTTCAGGTATCCGCTTAATCTCAAAACCCATTTTCATGAGGGATGAGTACTCTTTTTTATCGACCTCTTTTGCCAAATAGAGAACTTTAATACGTTCTCTGTGGCGTTCTATTGCGTAATAAACCGGTTGTTTTCCATAAATAAGCATGAAGTATTATATCCTAAGATTGTAAGAGGCGCGTATAGCACTCTTTGGGATTTTCGCCCGTAATTTTGGCGATCAGTTTGGAGGCCGCTTTTTTGGGGATATCGAGAGAGAGAATGTCTTGTTCGCTCAACGATGACCCTTTGGTCTCAGAGGCTTCGATCACGACAACCCACTCCCCCCGTATCTCTTTTTCCATTTGAGGGATTAATTCTGATGCAACCCCTCGATAAAATCGCTGATACCGCTTCGTCAGCTCTTTCGCCAAAAAAATCTGACGTTCAGGAACCGCTACAGAGAGTTCGGAAAGTAATTTATCAAGACGCTTGGGAGATTCATACAGTATTGTCGTGTAGCCGTTAAAGAGTGCTTCTTGAAGTGCAGATGCTCTGTCATTCCCTTTGTGGGGTAAAAAGCCGAAGAAAAGCATTTTTGTTTCCACGAATCCGCTGGCTACAAACGCAGTAAGTGCTGCATTTGCCCCCGGTAAAATATCATAGGCGATCCCCTTATCCAGACAATAACGAACTAGCATCTGTCCCGGGTCACTTATTCCCGGCATTCCCGCATCACTGACATAAACAACATTTTGATCAAAAAAATCACTGCTAAGCGATGCAATAAATTCAGCTTCATTGTGCGAATGAAGACTAATAAATCTTGGTTCAAGAGTTGTCAATTCATGGCGCTCTTTAAGGAGATGGAACAGTTTTTTAGTGACACGGGTATCTTCACATAGCATAATCTGTGCATTGGAGAGAACTTCAAGGGAGCGGATGGATATATCAGAAATATTTCCGATGGGAGTGGGGACGAGGCTTAGCATAATAGTGCTCGGTTTCTGCCCCCAAAGAGGCAAAGGTTTAGATTACGAATTTAATGCGTAACGTTTTTTGAATTTATCAATACGTCCGGCAGTATCAACTTGACGCTCAGAACCGGTATAAAACGGGTGACATGCGCTGCAGATATCGACACGGATCGAATCTTTAATGCTGGTTGTTGTGAAAGTGTTACCGCATGCGCAGCTAACTGAACACTCGATGACGTTAGGGTGAAGATCTTTTTTCATAATTTTGCCTTGTGATCGACGGCGTTGTACGTCGGTCTGTATAGTTTTATATCCGTACGGGGGCGGATAATTGGAGGCGAATTATAACGAAAAA
>DATDUY010000281.1:0-4079 GCA_035290165.1 Sulfuricurvum sp.
TGCCGATTCACCGCTGACCCAGTCAAACCCATCCATGGCAGAGCTGGCAGTCGGTGCAGCACGTTCGCCGAAAAATTTATTATAAGCGAGTTGCCCTACAAAACTGAGGTTTTTGGTCGCAGCATAACTCATGTTGAGCCATAAACGGTTGCTCAGCAATGCATCGTTTTCTTGTTTGCTTCCATCGGCCATTTTGTATTGGATATTATCCAAACTGGTGCGGAAATCAACACCGAATTTCAGGTTGTTTCCATTGGTCTTTTTGTTTAAATCATCAAGTTGATCTTGGATCTCTTCGAGTGTTTCATCAAGTTTATCTGCACTTGCTACTTCTGTTTTTGAATGAGAAGAAACGGGAGTCGAGAGCTGAGTGCTCAGTTTGGAGTTTTCGGCTTTGATAGCGTTTATCTCGGCTTTGAGTGCCGCCATCTCACGCTCCATTTTTTCGAATCGCTGCATTAACGTATCATCAGCATACGTGCTTGTTGTCAGTAACGCAGCAGTGATGACTGAACCTAAAATCCGTTGTCTCATCGTTTCTCCTTATTTCGTGCCCTTGTATTATCGTGTGATGATATTAGCAAAAATTATATAAAAGTAATTTGAATACGTAAAAAATAGTGTGATAAAAACGTGACAAGTTCTTAATATTAAATACAGCTAAATTTAAGAGCTAATTCAGTATAATCCGCCCGATTTTCTCTCCTCATTTTATGACGTAAGAAAAAAATCGCAAGCGAATCGTGCTGTTCTCGTGCATCCGATGTCTCATCGGCTCTGTTTGCGCTCGCCCAAGTAAACGAATGAACAAAAAAATACATTAACACAGGAGCCACTTATGGTAACTATGAAAGACCTTTTGGAATGCGGTGTACACTTCGGTCACCAAACACGTCGTTGGAATCCGAAAATGAAAAAATACATTTTCGGTGTTCGTAAAAACATTTACATCATCGATCTTCAAAAAACATTGCGTTATTTCCGCAATGCGTATCAACAAGTTGTTGATGCTGCGGCTGAGGGGAAAACTGTCCTTTTCGTAGGAACTAAAAAACAAGCGCGCGTTGCGATCCGTGATGCAGCTGAAAAATGCGGTATGCCATACGTTGACAACCGCTGGTTGGGTGGAATGTTGACAAACTTCCCGACTATCCAAAAATCAATCCGTAAACTTGATATCATCGAAGAGATGCAAGCAAACGGACAAATCAACCTTTTGACTAAAAAAGAAGCGTTGATGATGAATCGTCAAAAAGAAAAATTGATTGCATACCTCGGCGGTATCCGTCATATGAAAACTTTGCCGGATTTGATGTTCGTTATCGATGCGGTAAAAGAACACATCGCGGTTCAAGAAGCGCGTAACCTCGGAATTCAAGTTGTTGCTCCTCTTGATACTAACTGTGATCCGGACGTTATTGACATTCCAATCCCTGGAAATGATGATGCGATCCGTTCTATCCAACTTTTCTGTAAAGAAATGGCAGAAGCGATCAATGAAGGTAAAGCACTTCGCAACGGCGGAAACGACGAAGCGGTAGCAGACGAAGAAGTTGCAGCAGAAGTTGCAGTTGAAGCGGCTGTCGAAGAAGTAGCAGTAGTAGCAGAGGAAGCATAATCATGGCAGAAGTTACAGCAGCGATGGTCAAAGACCTCCGCGCGGCGACTGATGCGCCGATGATGGATTGTAAAAAAGCCCTCACTGAGTGTGATGGTGACATGGAAAAAGCAAAAGAATTTTTGCGTGACCGTGGTATGGCACAAACCGCTAAAAAAGCGGATCGTGTAGCGGCTGAGGGACTTTTGGGTCTTAAAGTATCTGAAACGTTTACGTCAGCTTCTTTGGTAGAGATTAATTCTGAAACCGATTTCGTTGCAAAAAACGACGGTTTCATCAACCTCGTCGGAAACACAGCGGCACACGTATTTACTACAGGTGTAAGCAGTGTTGACGAGTTGAACGAAACATCATACGAAACAGCGACTTTCTCAGAGTATTTTACCTCTCAAGTAGCACGTATCGGTGAAAAAATCGTAGTACGCCGTTTTGTAACGCTTAATGCAGCTGCTAACGGATGTGTTAACGGTTACGTTCACTCAAACGGTCGTGTAGGTGTTCTCGTAGCAGCAATATGTTCTGACGCAAAAGTAGCCGAAGCGCTTGCTCCGATGCTTAAAAACGTTGCAATGCACGCTGCGGCAATGAAACCGACAACTTTGACGTCGAAAGATTTCGATCCTGCATTCGTAGAAGCGGAAACTATCGGTCGTATCGAAGCGATCAAAACAGAGAACGAAGAGTTAGCGCGTTTGAAAAAACCGTTGAAAAACGTTCCTCAGTACATCTCAGCATCCCAATTGACTCCTGAAGTTATGGCTGCTGCTGAAGAAGCGATCAAAGCGAAATTGCTTGCTGATGGCAAACCGGAAAAAATCTGGGCAAATATCATCCCTGGTCAATTGGCTCGTTTCGTAGCGGACAATACAACTTTGGATAAAGAGCTTGCACTTTTGGATCAAAACTACGTTATGGATGATTCTTTGAGCGTTGCTGAAGCGATTACAAAAGAAGCTCACGCGCACGGCGGTACTGCCGAAATCGTCGAATTCGTAAAATACGAAGTCGGTGAAGGTATCGAAAAACAAGTCAATGACTTTGCAGCTGAAGTTGCTGCACAAATGAGTTAAGGCTCTTTTCTTTTTTCTCCATTCTCCCCTTCGGGAGAACCTATTCTTTTTTCCCTTTATTAATCTAATTTCCTTTATAATTCCCCTATGACACTTTTAAATGCAACTTCTTTATCCCATGCTTTTGAGTATCCCTTGTTTAAGGATATTTCACTCACTCTCAAGGCAGGTGAATCCATCGCTATTGTCGGTGTAAGCGGCAGCGGTAAATCGACTCTTTTGCATATTCTCTCCTCATTGCTTCGTCCAAACTCAGGGAGAGTGGAACTGTTTGGAAATGATATTTATACGTTGAATGATTCGGCGTTGGTACAACTTCGACGCTCTGATCTCGGACTTATCTACCAGAGCCATTATCTTTTCAAAGGGTTTAGTGCGTATGAAAATTTGGAAGTTGCGGCGATTTTGGCACGTGAATCTATTGATACACATTTGTTAGAGCGTTTGGGGATTGAGAAGGTTATCCGCCAAAAAGTGACGGAACTCTCCGGCGGTCAGCAGCAGCGTGTCTCTATCGCCCGTATTCTCTCAAAAAAACCGCGTTTGATTTTTGCCGATGAGCCTACCGGAAATCTCGATCATGCCACGGCACTCGAAGTGATGGATATTTTTGAAGACTATTTGGCGAAAAACAGTGCCGGAATGGTATTGGTTACCCATGATGAGTCGTTGGCTGCGAGATGTAATCACATCTTTCGTATGCAAAACGGTAGTTTAAAGCAAGCATAAAGTATGGAATGGGCAGAAATCTTTAGCGAAGGTCGAACCGTCGCTTTTATTTTGCTTTTTACTCGGTTTACCGCACTCTTTATGGCAGTTCCTATATTTTCCCATATGAATATTCCGATCTCTATTAAAGCAGCGATGGCTTTTTTCTTTACTGTCTTTTTTTTCGGTGCCGTTCCGCCGCTCAATATTCCGACCGATGCCTTAAGTTTGACTGTGGCAGTTTTAGGTGAAATGCTTTTTGGTCTTGCAGTGGGAATCGTATTGCAACTCGCTTACCATGTTATTACATTCGCGGGGGGACAAATATCGTTTATGATGGGATTTTCGCTCGCTTCCGCAATCGATCCGCAATCGGGTGTATCGATGCCGATTATCAATCAGTTTTTGGCGTTGATGGCGTTGATGGTGCTGCTGGTATTTTATTTGCACCATTGGATCCTTTTATACGCCTCTGCTTCGATCTCTGCCGTTCCTCTGGGTGGATTTATGATGACCCCTTCTTTGTTTCAATACATTATGCACGCGATGACAAACATGTTTGTGGTCGGATTTATGATTGCCTTTCCGATTACGGCACTCTCAATGTTGGCGGATCTTATTTTTGGAATGCTGATGAAAACCATGCCGCAATTTAACCTCCTTGTCATCGGAATGCCGATTAA
>DATDUY010000282.1:0-6762 GCA_035290165.1 Sulfuricurvum sp.
AACCGATACACTCTTTACCAAACCCATTTCAAAACAGTTTGAATTTGATGCCGATGTGGCGGCAGTATTTGATGATATGCTCTTACGCTCGGTTCCGTTTTACAAAGAATCCCAAACCCTTACCCGTCGCTTTGCCCTCAATGCCCTCTCAAACGGTGGGATCGTCTATGATTTAGGGTGCTCAACCGCATCGTTATTGCTTGAAATTGAGCGCTCGATCGGTAAGGAGAGAGATGTCCGGTTGGTCGGCATTGACAACTCTGTAGCGATGATAGAGCATGCCCGAAAAAAACTCGAAGCATACGGTTCGGCAATTGAACTTTACGAGGGAGATATCCTCACCTTCTTGTATGAGAAAGCGCAAGTGATTATCAGTAATTATACGCTGCAATTTATCCGTCCGATGGTTCGAGATGCTCTGGTTCGAACCATTAGTGATACGCTGAATGAGGGGGGCGTTTTTATTTTCAGTGAAAAAGTAGTGAGTGAAGATCCGAAACTGAATAAAGAGTTGATTGATTGCTATTACGATTTCAAAAAAGTACAGGGATACAGTGAATACGAGATTGTCCAAAAACGTGAAGCGCTCGAAAATGTCCTTATCCCCTACACCATGAACGAAAATATTCAAATGGCAAAGAACAACGGATTTAAAACGTGCGAGGTTCTTTTCCGGTGGGCAAATTTCGCCACCTTTATTGCTATCAAATAAAGGTTATCGGACGCTTCCGCGATTGGGATTTTGATTGGACTCTAAGGCATTTTTGATATCAGAGTAATCGACTATATTTTTATCGCATTGTTTATGATAGTACCCTTGGGCATCATAATACTCTTCACAATCGTTGTAATAGCGCAGACTAACGCCGCGTTCATTAAAACATCCCGCAAAAATAATCGGCACTAAAAATAATAAATAGTATTTTTTCATTCGGATATTGTATCTTATCTGGGTTTAAACCCATCCTTACTTTTGCAAAACGGGGATAAAAAACACTCCGTGTCACATTTGGGGTTTTTAGCGGTGCAGATATAGCGACCGAATAATACCAGACCTTGATGAAGCTGATGGAGATTAGTTTTAAATTTTTTGACGAGGGTCGCTTCGGTGGCGGTGGCACTCAAATCATCGCTGAGTCCCAAACGGTGGCTGACCCGAAAAACATGGGTATCGACCGCCATAAGATTGGCTTGCGTGTATTCGATGAGGACGACATGAGCTGTTTTTTGTCCCACGCCGGCGAGGGTCACAAGTTCTTTCTCATCCAGCGGTATCTCCCCCCCATAGACGTCAACGACCCTTTTTGCCATAGCGATGAGGTTAATCGCTTTGTTATTAAAAAAGGAGCAGCTCTGTATAAGACGTTTGACATTTTCGATATCGGCATTGGCAAGAGCTTCAGGGGTAGGGTAGGCTTCAAATAAAGCGGGTGTAATGAGATTAACCCGTTTGTCGGTACATTGAGCTGAGAGGGCTACGGCAATGACAAGCTCAAATACATTGGTGTAGCTAAGTTCGGTAACGGCATCGCTATAGCGTTCTATAAAGGCATTTTTAATCGATTCAATCTCTTTTTTTGTTGCCTTTTTCATCGTAATAATTCCGTTTTTTGTTCGTATTGTAGCATTTAAAAAGAGATCAGATAATTTTTGTGTTACAATAAGCGATTTCTGTACAAAATCGTTATTTTAAGGGGAAAATTTTGGGATTATTCCGTTTTATTCAAGATGTTTTCGGAATGAATGAACACCGTTTTTCGGGTGAGCGTGATGAAACGATTAACAAAGAATTTTTCTATAAAGTTTTAGATACCGATACCGATCCCTTACTCTTTTTTACAAAAGAAAAGGGGTGGATAGGAGCCAATAAAGCATTTTTCGATTTAGTTCCCCTTCAAAATATTGAACAACTGCGTAACAATCATGAAAGTATTCGTGAGCTTTTCGACCATGAAGACGAAGAGGTCTTTACCGAGTTTGACAAAAGCTGGTTGGATTATATCCGAACCCATTGCCCGAAGGGTTACGGATTAGCGATGGTTGATCCCTCCGGAAAAATGCACACGATGTTGGCGACTTCTACCGTGATACAAGAGGGGGGCAAGGATCTCTATTTGCTTCGGTTGGAAGATCAAAGCAATCTCGTTGATCTGAAAGCCGAAGTGGTCAAAGTCGAGCAGCTGAAAAGTAAATTTTTGGCCAATATCGGGCATGAATTTCGTACTCCGATGAACGGAATTCTAGGGTTTGTTGATCTTTTGTCAAAAACCTCCCCCAATGATACTCAGCTCGAATATATCCATTCCGTACAAGGTTCAGCACGGAATTTGATGTCAAATATTGAAAATCTTCTCGATTTGGCACAAATGCAAAACGGTCGTTTAAATGTCAGTAAAAGCGAATTCAATATTGTTGCCGAAATGGAGGAGTTGGCTCGCGGATGTATTTCGATTGCCGTGGATAAAGGGGTCGGTATATTATTTTTTATCGATCCGAAGCTTCCTACCTATATTACCGGTGATGTCCGTAAAATAAAACAAGTGATCAACAATCTCTATAACAATGCACTTAAATTTACCCAGAGCGGCGGTCGTATAACGGTTGAGGTAAAACTACTTAAACGCAATACGACGGGAACCTGCAATATCGGATTTACGGTTAAAGATACCGGAAAAGGGATCAGTAAATCAGAACTGAGCAATATTACACGCCCTTTTGTATCGGGAGATCATGCCGATAATCGCCTTGGCGTCGGACTCAGCCTTTCGCACGGGTTGATCTCTTTGATGGGGGGAGAACTCAAAATTACGAGCGATGAGGGAAAAGGATCCTCTTTCAGTTTCGCCTTAACGTTAGAAGGTTCATCCGATCACGCAATGGCGATGATTAATGCGCGTAGTGTGAAAGTCGTCCTCATCGATGAAAAAAGGGTCGAAGATGCGAACCATCTGACCAACTATCTCCGTAGTTTTGGAGTGAGTGTAACGAAGACCCAAATAATAGATGAGACTATTTTCAATGATGCGGAAGTGATCTACTTGATCGCTTCACAGGAAAAAAGTGATTGGGTGATAACGCTTTCATCCTTAAAGCGCTCATGTAAAACGGTGTTATTGCTTGAAGCGAATGAACATCTTCAGGCTAAAATGCTTCATGTCGTAGACACGGCTCTCTCCAAGCCGCTGCTGCCGACATCGCTGCTGGAACATTTAGCGAATGTATTAAATATTCCACAACCGACTCCGGCAGTTACTCCTCAGATTCAGCGCGGTGTGAATGCTTTAGTTGTTGAAGACAACTTAATTAATCAGCGTTTGATCAAATTGCTCCTTAAAGAGTATGGAATCTCCGTTGTCGCTGTTTCCAATGGAGATGAAGCGGTAGAAATATGTCGAGAGACGACCTTCGATATCGTCTTTATGGATATTGATATGCCGATTAAAGACGGTATTTTGGCAACGCAGGAGATCAAAGCGGAAGAGAGATATTCTAAGGTAGGGCGTATGCCGATCATTGCGTTGACCGCATTGGCGATGGAGGGTGATCGGGAATATATTTTAGGTCGGGGATTGGATGATTATCTCTCCAAACCGCTTACCCGTGAAAAACTTGAGTATGTACTTCAAAAATATTTGCACGTTAAAGTATAGGGGAAAAAATGTTTTATACACAAAGTTTTGAAGAAAAATATGCCTCGATGCCAGGGGTGATTACGTCATGTGCCCATTTGCATTCCGACCCTATGATTTACACCGATTTGGCAGGAAGTATCGCCGGTTGCAATAGCGCGTTGATCGAACTTTTAAATGTTGAAACTTTAGAAGAGATAGAGACTCTCAATGTTTGGTTTGATCCGCAAGGGGTAGATTTATCCTATATTCTCTCAAAAGCGGGAGAATATCGCGGAAAGATTCACGCAGAGGGAACTGAATACGATGTGGCGGTTAAATCAGAAGTCCTTTTAGCGGATGAACATCCTATTGTCGGTGTCGTATTTAGAGATGTATCGATTATCGAACGGGCACGTGCGGCTGAGCGCTATTTCGAACATTTCAAGAAGAAATTTTTAACCAATATATCCCATGAATTTCGTACCCCTATGAACGCAATTATCGGATTCACCGATTTGTTAAAAAGCTCTCCTTTGAGTTCATGGCAGCAAGAATACGTCCAAATGACGAGCCGAAGTGCTCAGTCAATGATGCGGAATATTGAAAATATGTTGGAACTTATGCAGGTTGAAAGCGGCAGTATTCATACCAATCAGGCCCTTTTTAACCCCCTTGAAGTGTATGAAAATTTCTCACAGCAGTTTTGTGATCTTGCCCTTTCCAAAGAAGTTGGGCTCATGTTTTTGATCGATCCCCATTTGCCCAAGACGATGATTGGGGATCAGGATAAGATTCTGGCCATTATGCGTAATCTTATTCAAAACGGTATTAAATTCACTGACGAGGGGGGAAGTGTACTTGTTGAAATTCTCATTGTCAGAGAAGAGAAAAATTTTGTCGAAGTTGAATATGCGGTCAGTGATACCGGTATCGGAATCGACAATGAACGTATTAAAACGCTTTTACGTCCTTTTGCTTCAGCATGGGATAATCAACGTAAAGGGAAAGACGGTCTGGGAATCGGATTGAGTCTGAGTCATAAATATGTCGATATGATGGATTCTCACTTGATGTTGGCATCCGAGAGCGGGAAGGGATCACGTTTTTCTTTTCGAATAACGCATCAAGTGAATGAAGACGGTTCCTTTGATTTTATAGAGGGGACTCGGGCAACTATCTATACGCAAGAACACCAATTGAGTGCGCAAGGGGCGTTGCTTTATAAATATTTGGAACTTTTCCAAGTACAAACAAAAATCATTCATGATTTGGTTAACACAACACTCCATGAAAGTGATGTCCTCTTTTTAGATGTGGAGCATATCTCAAAAGTACAGATTGATGCATTGCGTTCAACCTATTCAATGCTTCAAATGGTTCCGATTATGAAGCTTGATTACGGTGAAAAAGCTGATGCGCTGATCGATTCGGTTGCCTCCATTGTGACGCTCCCTATTTTGCCGAGTTCATTGCATAAAACATTGGCCGTCATTTGGAATACGATGCCTAAAGAGTATATATCACGCTCTCATGAAGTGCAGATTATCCCTAAAGCAGAGAATGTTAAGATTTTGGTTGCCGAAGACAATCTTATTAACCTTAAGCTTCTTGAAACCATATTGCTCCAAGAGCACTTCCGTGTCGTAACGGTGGAAAATGGACAAAAAGCGGTGGATGCCTATTTGAAAGAGCATTTTGATTTGGTTCTTATGGATATCGATATGCCGGTTATGGACGGATTGATGGCAAACAGACTGATTAAAGAGATTGATAAACGTGATTCACGCGGATTTGTTCCTGTAATTGCCCTAACAGCCCATGCATTAATCGGAGACCGCGAACGGATTATCGCGGGAGGGTTGGATGCGCACTTGGCGAAACCGATTGATAAACATTTCCTTTTACAGACGATCGATCGCTATTTAAAAATTGCTCAGCAAAAACGTGAAGGCAATGTCGTTTAATATTGATTGTTTTTTGCGTACTATACTAACAAATGTATTATAATGCCGAAATCAAATCTCCCCTGAACAGAGGGGACAATTACAAGGATAACAATGAAGCGATATTATGCCGCTTGGATTTTGGGTTTATTGTTGAGCGCTACGGGTGCATCAGCCGCTGTTTTAGCGACTGTTAACGGAGATGAAATTACTTCGGAAGAGGTAAATAAAGTATTGATGGAAGGGACACAAGGGCGTTTTGACTCTCTTCCTGCCGATAAACAAAACGAATTGCGTCAGCGCATTATCGAGGGGATGATTGCCCAAGAGCTAGTGTATGACGATGCAAAACGAATCGGTGTCCTTGAGTCAAAAGAGTACAAGCAAGAATTGGAAGCATTGGTGAGCCGATTAAAAATTCAGCTTGCTGCAAAAGTGTGGGAACAAGAGCAATTCGAGGCGATCAAAGTGGATGCCAAAGAGGTAAAAGCCTATTTTGATGCGAATCCGGAAGAGTTCGTTGATAAAGAGAAAATTCGTGCACGTCATATTTTGGTAAAAACGGCAGCGGATGCACAAGCAGTTATTAAAAGTATGAAAGGTCTTAGCGGCGAGAAACTCAAAAATGAGTTTATTGCACAAGCTAAATCCAAATCTACAGGACCAAGCGCAGCGAAGGGGGGAGATCTAGGTTACTTCCCGCGCGGACAAATGGTTCCTTCGTTTAATGATGCCGTATTCGCTATGAAAGAGGGGACAATGTCGTCCACTCCGGTACAAAGTCAATTCGGTTATCACGTTATCTATGTCGAAGATAAAAAAGCGGCAAAAAAATTGGGATTCGATGAGGTTAAAAACTTTATTGAGCAACGTTTGAAAATGGATAAGTTTAAAGCGACTATGGAGAAAAAAATGTCTTCACTTCGCGAAAAAGCAAAAATTACCTACACTAAATAATCTTCCTTTATTCTTTTTATACTTTTCCCGCTTATGCGGGAAGTTATTAGTTACAAATATTTTATTGACTTTAAAATACAATTAGCAGTATAATTGTCCATATAATTATCCAGCAAAGGGTTCTGATGAATAAATATGTCAATGTAACCAAGATGAGTATTACCCTCGATAACAGCGTTGCGGATGAGTTGAATGCAATAGCAAAAGAGCTTAATGAGAAAAAAAGTCATTTGATAGAGAATGCTCTTATG
>DATDUY010000283.1:0-2650 GCA_035290165.1 Sulfuricurvum sp.
ATCGGCTCTTCTCTCAGCCCCTTGTGATGTCGAAGTCTCTGAATCGACTCCTATTGAGGCGGGTTTTAATGTTCCGTTGGTGCTGCTGAGTTTTTTCATTGTGATCGGGGCTCTCGGATACATTATGTTGCAGCACAATATTTTTGTCGTTTTACTGGCGTTACCGATGCTTTTTGTTTTTGCGTTCCCCTCACTTATACGGCGGATGGATCGGTATGATCGTTCACAGCCGTATCATTGCGGGGAAAAAGAGCCTTTTGATTCGGCTTTGGTCTATTATGAACCCTCCCTCAAGCTGCAACGGATATTCTATTGGGGGTTTGGGTCTCTTTTTGTCGCCGTAGCGGTTGTAGGGGCGTTGTCATGATCTGGGTATGGATTGTACTGGCACCGATTTTAGGGGGGTTAGTTTATGGCGGAGAACGGGTACTTCGCGCTCGGATGCAGCGTCGGCAAGGACCGCCGATTTTGCAGCCGTTTTACGATATGTTCAAGCTTCTCGATAAGCGGACATTGATCGTCCATGCTCCCCATGCCCTTCTCGCGGTTGCCCATTTTTTCGTGCTATGGTTTAGCATTGCGGCAATCTTTTTGGGATGGAATCTCCTCTATATCATTTTCTTGCACCTCTTTGCCCAACTCCTCCTCATTTTGGCGGGCTATAGCGTCCGTTCCGTCTATTCGCATCTCGGATCGAACCGTGAACTGCTGATGGTGGTGGCATATGAGCCGATACTTATTTTGGTAGCGGTGGGATTGTATCTGGTGAGCGGGAGCTTTGAGGTGTCAGAGATTCTCAAAACGGGCGGTTATTTGACTCAGTTGCCGCTTTTGTTTGCCGCATTGTTGATGATCGTCCCGATCAAAGTAAAAAAATCTCCCTTTGATGTCGGAGAAGCCCATCAGGAGATTGTCGGAGGGGTCGAGATCGAGTACAGCGGGGTGTTTTACGAGTTTTTGTATATGTCCCGATTTCTCGAATACATCTTTATTTACAGTTTCGTTTACCTCTTCGGAGGTCAATCGCATTGGCTGGGGGCACTTTTGGTGGCGGGGGTCTTTTTGCTCGTGAATCTCGTCGATAATGCGACCGCCCGTGTCCGTCCCGCGCAGATGCTCAAAATTATTTATACGGTGGCGATGACTCTGGCAGTTGCCAATCTCGCGGGGGTGCTCCTATGAAATTCTTTACCCCGTTTCGTAAAAAATCGCCGTGGGTATTGCACTACAATGCGGGAAGCTGCAACGGCTGTGACATCGAAATCCTTGCGGCACTGGGACCGAAGTTCGATCTGGAGCGTTTCGGGGTAATTAACACGGGAAATCCGAAACAGTCCGATATTTTTCTCGTGACGGGTCCTGTCACCTACCGCTCACGTGAGCGTCTTGTTGAGCTTTACTCCCAAATCCCTGAACCCAAAGTGGTCGTGGCGGTTGGATCGTGTACGACGACGGGGGGTGTGTTTCGGGGGATGTACAACGTCGAAGACGGGATCGACCGTTATATCCCTGTTGATGTTTATGTCCCCGGGTGTGCCGCATCTCCGCAGCTTATTATCGATGCGTTGGTAAAAGGGCTCGAAGTCCTCGAAGCGAAAAGCAAAGAGATTGAAAAACCGTTCAAACTCTTCGGTGCAATAGAGACGATACATAATAAACTCAGCCGCCTTAATATGGCAACAAAGGTGGAACCTCATGAGAAAAATTGAAACGACACTCTCTGCGTTGTTGAACGACATCGGAGCGTTTTATGAAGCAACAAAATGGCACTTTTTGAGTGTTAACGGGATCGATTTAGGGGAGGGGAAAATCGAACTTCAATGGATTTTCTCAAAGTATGGGGTAAAAGACGAGATCGTGATCTATTACGCCCTCAGTGATTACGATACCCCTGTCCCCTCGCTCGTGAGCCTGATTCCCTCCAGTATTATGGGAGAGCGGGAGATCGTCGATATGTTCGGACTCAAAGTCGATGGGGCAGAGCGAGGGCTTTACCTCGATGAGGACTCTATGGCTCATCCGTTAAGGGGAGAATCATGAAAAAAACGATCCAAATCCCTCTGGGGTCACAACATATCTCTCTGCTGGAGCCGATACGGTTTAAATTCGAATGTGAGAATGAGAAGATTATCGGGGTCGATGCCGATGTGGGGTTTGTTCATCGCGGGGTGGAACTGGCGTGTACCCGTAGTTTTGAGTTTAAACAGGTGGGGTATGTCGTTGCCCGTGTTTGCGGACTGTGCGCTATCACCCACTCCCTCTCGTATACCCTCGCGGTCGAAAAACTGCTGGGGTACGAGGCTAATGATCGGATCAAATATTTGCGGATGCTGATGGTAGAGCTGGATCGTATCCACTCCCACATGCTCTGTCTCGCCCACACGGCTGAGAATGCCGGATTTGAAGCCCTTTTTATGCAGATCATGGGGGATCGGGAACTGGTTATGGATGTTCAGGAAGCAATCAGCGGCAACCGTGTCCAGTTTGATTATATCTCCATCGGCGGGGTAAACCGTGATCTCACCCTTGAACTCTCCGATCTAGTTCGTAAAAATCTTGGGTTACTTTCCGAAAAAATTGATGCTCTACTCGGATTGTTTGATACTAATTGGTCTTTGTCCCTCAAATACAAAGGGGTAGGGGTGCTGAG
>DATDUY010000284.1:0-2571 GCA_035290165.1 Sulfuricurvum sp.
GGATTTATGGAGAAAAAACTGCATCGGCTCTCCTTTTAACAAAAAGTATTATCTGAATTTTTAGATTTTGAAAAATATTCTATCACACTATTTGACTTATACATCATATTCAGCACCAAGTTCTGAGCGGGTCAGGCGAAGTCTCTCTGCTAAAACGGCGGCGAGGGAGAGCATAAAATGAAGTGCCGCTTTTTTGTGGTGTTTTGAGAAAATATCATACGCTTCACGCGAAATGCAGTATACATCGGTATCGCTTCCGGCAATAGTATCGGTATAGTGCGGCGCCCCTTCCAAAAATGAAAATTCTCCGAAAAAATTGTTTTGCCCCAAGGTGCTGAGATGAACACTCTTACGCCCGAGATAAGGGAGCATAATTCTTACCGAACCGCGACGAATCAGAAAAATTTCTCCGTTGCCATCCCCTTCCGAATAAATCAGCTCCCCTTTCTTGTACGTCCGTATTTCCGCCAGACTTCGTATCTCCTCTAAGGTCTCCTCTTTTCTCCCTTTAAAAAGATCAAATTCGCTCATATCCAGAAGCTCTTCCCCTTTTTGTTCAATCAACCCCTCTTTGATGATTTTATTTTCTGCCCACTCTATCGCGTCATCCAGATCATCAAATACTTTAATCGGACTCAAATGCCGCAGCAATCCGACTTGGTTAAAATAGCTTTCTAAATCATCTCCGCTGGGGAGCTTATGCGGCAGTCGGCATAAAAGGAGATAGCCGTCACGATCGTGAAGAATGTCTTTGATTTGCAACAAAATGTGTGCCGCTGTCAAATCGACCGTCTGTACCCGTTTCATATCCATGATAATGTATTTTTTGTGCTGCAAATCTTCTTGTAAAATCGTATAAAGCTGATTAGCCGTCCCGAAAAAAAGACTTCCGTGCAGTTCATAAACCGAAAAGTCGCTTCCGTTTGTACGAAGAAGATTTTCTTCCTCTTTGCATCGAATAATCTTGCTTCTTGCCTCTGTCCCATCAAGATGGCGATACACGACCGAAGCACCGATTTGCTGAGCAATATAAAGCACTATCGCCAAGATCAGCCCTACCCCCGCAGCAGCGATCAAGCTCACAGAGAGTGCCGTAGCGGCAACCGCAGCGATAATGAAAAAATCGAGTGCCGTCTGACGTGATTTCAAGAGCTTCAAACTGTGCCGATCGATCATACGCAAACCGATAACAATCAAAATCCCCGCCAATGCGGCAACGGGAATCCACGCGATAAATGCACCCAGTACGAGGAAAGCGGCAACAGCCATTACCCCCTCGATGAATCCTGAAAGGTATGTTTTTCCTCCGCTGGAGATGTTCACCATCGTCGCCCCCATCGTCCCCGAACCCGGCATCCCCCCGATCAATGCCGAAACAATATTACCGGAGCCTTGGGCTATCAATTCTTTATTGGAATCGTGAAAAGAGTGGGTCATCGAATCAAGGATAACACACGTCTTTAGGGTATCAATCGAGAGCAATGCCGCCAATGTCAATGCAGGGAAAAAAAGAAGTGCCATATCGTCCCATCCGATATAGAGCATAGTCTCAAAACGTCCTGTAAACATCTGGGCAAAATTGATCCCCTCACGTCCTCCTAGCTCCCCGATAACGAAAGTGTTATTTGCCTGAAGCAAAGAGGGATCGATCAAACCAAAGGCAAAATAGGCTCCGATTCCGACAACCAATGCCGTAATAACGGCAGGGATAGCACGAAATACTCTATCGGCGTAGAGCATCGTGACAACGGTCACTAAACCGACCGCGATACTCTGCCACTGCCAAGCGCTCATTATTTGAAAGGAATCCCAAAAACGGGTCCCCTGAGGTAGTCCTAAAAAGATCGGAGCCTGTGATGCGAAAATATAAAGCCCTACACCGCTTAAGTATCCGCTGACAACCGGAAAAGGCATATATTTGATCAGTTTTCCCAATCCGATCGCACCAAAAGTAATCTGGAACACCCCTGCCATCAAAGCAACGATCATCAGCATTACAAAAAGAAGATCAGCCCCCACCCCTTGGTTGATATACTGCAAGGCAAAAGCGGCTAAAACGGCAGCTGCAGGAGCACTCGGAGCGGAGATCAAACGATCCGTCCCTCCCAGCAGCGATGCGACAATTCCCATCGCGACTACACCCAAAATACCGGCTACTGCACCGTAAGCACCGTAATCTCCGCCGATCACCGCATAGATTGTTACCCCAAACGCGATGGCTGCGGGCAATGCCACCAACATCGCCGCCGTTCCGCCCCAAAAATCACCTAGAAAATTTTCTCTTTTAAACATCAAACCCAATCCCATACCCAAGCAAAATTGTTAAAGTAATTTATTGTATCTAAAATAGGGTTTTGATGGGTGATTTAACAATACTATGATTTAAACTCGTTCATAGGTGAGCTGTCTATTCTGTCATCTTTATTGTTGCACCAGTTCTTTTTGCTTGGTTCAATAGTTCTGTACTTTCTGAAATACCTATGAGACATAACGAAATCCCTTTTAATTTGTCATCTTCTATCTCGCTTAGTGCATGAGATACTATTGCTTCAAGTTTTTGTTTACTAGAAG
>DATDUY010000285.1:0-2989 GCA_035290165.1 Sulfuricurvum sp.
GGTGTTCGGAACAGGGATTGTGCTACGAGCCGATGGAGACGACATTCAATTTCGACATTGAAACCTCGGCACTGGTTCTCAAAGAAGCCACTCCCGCTGCACCTAAAAAAAGCCCGATCACCGTCTCTGAAACCGACCAAATCACCCAAACGTTTATCGAGGGTAACGTACCGCTCATCTTACTGACCTTTTTTACGTTCGGACTGCTGCTCTCTCTGACGCCGTGCATTTTTCCGATGATTCCGATCCTCTCCTCGATCATTGTCGCACAGGGGAAAAACATGAATGCCAGACGGGGATTCACCCTATCCTTGGTGTACGTCCTCTCTATGTCACTCGCCTATACGATTGCCGGAGTATTAGCCGGACTTTTCGGCGGGAATATCCAAATCGCGATGCAAAATCCGTGGGTTATTTCAACGTTTGCCCTCCTTTTCGTAGGTCTTGCCGTCTCCATGTTCGGATACTTTAAAATCGGCCTTCCTTCCTCATGGCAAACTAAACTCACCAAATCTTCCGAAGAGGCCAGCTCCAAAGGGGGGTATATCGGGGTCGTCATCATGGGCTTTTTATCAGCCTTGATCGTAGGACCCTGCGTTGCCCCACCGTTGGCGGGTGCCCTCGTCTACATCGGTCAAAGCGGCGATGCACTCCTCGGCGGTGCGGCACTCTTCGTCCTCAGCATCGGAATGGGAATTCCGCTGCTTCTTATCGGAGCGGGTGCGGGCAAATACATGCCGCGCCCCGGCGGATGGATGGACACGGTGTCCCATATCTTCGGTGTCGTGATGCTCGCGATCGCCATCTGGATGCTGGGGCGTATCCTCCCTCCAACGGTTTCCATGCTCCTTTGGGCGGCATTGCTCATCATCGTCTCCATCTATCTGGGAGCGCTCGAATCACTCCAAGGGCATCATAAAGGGATAAAACCGTTTCTCAAAGGGGTGGCGATTATGATCCTCGCCTACGGGTTGATCCTCTTTTACGGCGCTATTAAAGGGGAGACAAATCCCCTCGCTCCGATTTCAGCAGAAGCACCAAGCGCTTTGAGCGAAAAAACAGCTTCCGCTTTAGCGTTTAAAACGATTCACTCAATCGAAGAACTCGATGCGCTTTTAGCCGAAAATAAAGGGAAAAAAGTGATGCTCGATTTCTACGCCGACTGGTGCAGTTCGTGCAAAGAACTCGATGCAATTACATTTAAAGACCCTGCTGTGATACAATCACTGAACGATTACGTTTTAGTGCGTGCCGATGTAACGGCAGACAGTGAAGCCGAAAAAGCGCTGACCAAACGGTTCGGATTATTTGGTCCTCCGGCCATGATCTTTTTCGATGAGAGCGGGACAGTGATCCAAGGCAGTGATCTCATCGGATTCAAAAATGCCGAAGACTTTTTATCCCACCTTAAAACTTTGGAGACAAAATGAAAAAAATCCTCTTAGCCCTCTTACTTATCAGCAGTTCACTCTTCGCCGAACTCGATTGGGCACCTTCGTATGAGAAGGGGTTGGAACAGGCCAAAAAAGAGCATAAAATCGTGATGCTGATGTTCTCGAAAAAAACCTGTAAAATGTGCATCATTATGAAAAAAAGCGTCTATGAAAACGACGACGTTGCCGAATACGTCAAAAACTTTTTCATCCCCGTGGAGATCGATGTCGAGGTGTATCCCGACAAATACGGCTATCAAGTCATCGGTACCCCGACCTATTATTTTCTGGACTCCAACGGCAAACAGATCGGACGGATGATGGTCGGCGGTGCCACCGCAGAGGGATTCTTACAAAAACTCAAAGACGTAAAACAAGGTAAATAATCGATGCTCAAACGCTCCCTCCTCCTATCCCTCCTCCTTAGTCTCTCATCCTCCGCACAAGAGCTGGAGGATATCTTTAAAGAAGGAAAGGTGAGCGGCCAGCTTAGAGCCTTTTGGTACGACGGAGACCGCGAACTCCGCACTGACCGAACCGCCCTCACCCTCGGAGGGATTTTAAGCTATAAAACAGCACCCTATGAGGGATTCAGCGGAGGGGTGTCGTTCTTTTCGAGCAACGGAGTTACCTCACTAACTGAAATGCCCGAATCGGGACAAACCCATAACCTCAACCCTGATGGCAGTTCCATCAATACCCTCGGCGAAGCGTACCTCCAATACAGCGCTCATGATACCCTCATCCGTTACGGACGACAGTGCCTTGATCTGCCGCTTGCAAACGATTACTACAACCGAATGCTCCCCAACAGTTTTGAAGCACTCAGTATCGAGAACCGATCTCTGAGCCATACGACTCTAAAAGCCGCTTACATCACCGGATGGAAATACAAAGCCTCCGACACCTTCGTCTCACCCACCTACTCACTCGGGATTGACCGCGACATCGCCGTACTCGGTGCGATCTATTCTCCTGCATCACCATGGAAAATCGAACTGTACGATACCTATGTGCGCGATGTGATGAACGCCCCGTATCTCCAAGTCATCGATAATGAGATGTGGAAATCCTCCGAGGGGACAACCCTCTCCGGTGCACTGCAATATCTAGACGAGCACAGTATAGGTGCCAATGCCGCAGGAGAGGTCAATACCTACCTTCTGGGGCTAAGAGGGACGCTTACACAGGGGAAATGGAGTCTGAGCGCTCTGTACACCCTTATCGGCGATCAGAGCCTGCTGGGGAGCGGGGGACGGTATGAGAAGATGGGATGGGGAGCCTTTATCACCTACACCGATTTGCAGATCGACGGCGAGAGTGAAAACGCGGGGGCGGAAGCCTACGGCAGTGTACTAACCTATCGACCCGATTCGACGTTCGAGATTTCCGCCAAGTATATGAGGATCGATCAAAGCGATACGATCCAGTCCAACCCCGCATCCCTCACCCAAAATCCCCGTCCCGATTCGGACGAGGTCAACATCGATGCAACCTATCAGCCGCGCACAGAGGTTCGTCTGCGAACCCTGCTGGCACGGATCAATTACGACAGC
>DATDUY010000286.1:0-5230 GCA_035290165.1 Sulfuricurvum sp.
CGTAATAATCCCCCGTATCGTATCCCCGTCTTTAAAATAGTTACGGCTGTCATGGTCGGCGTGAAACAAGGAGGGGACAAACGCTCCGGAATTAAGAGTCATCAATTTTTTATCGCGGGAGGGTTTTTTGTCAAAAATAAACGGATCACCCCGCCCCCCGACGGCGACACATTTACCGTTTAAAGAGGGGTTACGAACCCGCTCGCACGAAGCAAAAAAGCAATCTAAATCTAAATGGATAATCATAACAGAGATAATAGAGTGATTTTAGAGAAAACCTCTATTACCTGTCAGATTGACATAGAATTAGAGTAATTCGAGTTTGTACAAAAACAATCGCTCTTTATACGAGGGGATATCGAGTTCCTGACGGTATTTGGCGATGACACGGCGTGCCATCTTCACCCCGAAACGCTCTTCGATCATCTCGTGAAGGGTTTTGTCGCTGAACGGATCATCTTTGTTCTCGCTGGAGACAAGCCGTTTGAGAAAATGTTTGATCTCAGAGGTCGATACCTCGCCGATCGAGTTGGAGAAAAAGTCCTTAAATGCGTACAATCCCCGCTCCGTTTGGATGTATTTATCGGCAATCGCGCGGGAGATCGTCGATTCGTTAAAGCCCAGTTCATCGGCGACATCCTGAAGACGCAAAGGCTTCAGCTCTCCCCCCATAAAAAAGGCGTATTGTTTTTCAAGCAGTACCAGTGCCACGTTATAGAGGGTCGCTTTGCGAAGATCGAGAAGTTTGACGAGTTCGCGCGCCTCTTTGAATTTTTGTTTCGCAAAATTATCGTATTTGTCGATCATATTGACCTGCAAATCGGGATAAAAGGCATGGTTGATCCGAATATTGAGTTCCGATCCCGAAAACTCGACAAAAAGATCGGGAGTAATCTGCGCTTCCGGCTCCATATACTCCAACGCCGGAGGATTTCTCAGGTGCTGTAATACCGCTTTCGCATCATGCAGCCTTGGATGATTGATGAATTTCTCCATTTTGTCAAACTGCAAGATCATTGCCCCGAGCAAGATACTCAGTTCATCATCGAGATCATAATCGCTGAGCTGGAATAAAAAAGACTCTTTATAATCCACCGCTCCGACGCCGGAAGGCTCCAAATGGGCGAATCTCTGGCGTACCCGCTCTACCGTATACGCATCGGTATCGCACTGCTGCGCCACCTCTTCAACAGAGCCGTCAAAATACCCCTCATCATTGATGTAATAGACGATCTGACGTGCAATCTTCTGCGAAATCGGTGTCGGAAACAGCGGTGCTACGATCTGTTCATCGAGTTTTTCATACAGCGACGTCGATGAGATACTGAGCCATTCGATTTGCTCACTCGAAGAGTTCGAAACATAGTTCTGAAATGCACCGTAGGCTGATGTTCCGCCGGCTGCGGCATTGGACTCTTCAAACCCAGATTTAACTTCTAAACATGGGTTTTCATTCGTAATTACCTGCAAATGTTTTTCGAGATCATTTAGGGAACACTGCAAAAGGGGCAACCACGTCTGCATCGATAATCTTGGCAGTTGTTTTTGTTTGTAAGAGAGTGATGTTTGCATAATAATCCGCCTAAAAAAATACACATTTACGCAATCAAATGCATATTTTGTTCTTATGAAAAGTATAGGCTTTTTTTAAGCAGTTGTATGATTAAAAAATAGGCAGTAAAGATGTCATTCCCAATCGAGTTGGGAATGACGGAGGTATTTAGTATTTGATGCGAACCAATCCGTTTGGTGCGACAACTTTCATTTGACAAGCAAGACGGGCTTTAGGATTACTTTCATTAAGCGTTTTAAGTACCGCTTTTTCTTTATCCGTTGTAGGACTCATATATTCCATACCCGATTCGATCATTACGACACAGGTACCGCATTCGCCATCACGGCATCCGAATGGAAGTGCACTTCCTGAAGCTTCAACGATATCTTGGATCGTTTTGCCCGGTATGACGTTGATCGCCAAAAAGTCATTCATAATTTCTACACGTGTTGTCATCCCAACTCCTTTGTTGATTACGATTATTTAGCCGCTAGGGCACCAATTTGATACAGTATGCAAAAATCTCAGAAAAGGCTAGATTATTCCCCCTCTTCTTGAGATTGCGCCGCTTTTTCTGCGGCTCGCGCGGCACGATGTTCTTTAAGCCATTTGAGTTCTTCGGCAACCTCGTCGTATCCGTCATCTTCGAGGGCACTCTCCAGCTCCGCTTCGCGGCATCCGAAGACCAGCCCCTCTTCAATAAAATTGACTTCATAGACCCGTATCGTCTGCAAAAAATCGCCGATGGCTCGCACATACCCCTCAGCACCCGCTTCGACGAGAGTATCACCGATCCCCGCATGAGGATAGGTTCCGTCATTACGGATCGCTTTCGTTAAACGAACTCTCTGTCCGACTCTATAAAGAGAGAGAATCTCGTCTTTAGTAGACATCTTATAGAGGTTGGTTTTACGTGCCTCATCATTGATAGGCATAGTATCTTCAGAAGTTGATGGTTGTTTGGCTGACACAGGCATGGACTCCATTGCTCACCTCCTCTACACTACTACAGCTAGTGGATGTGGAACAGGTTCCGCAAGCACTCGGTTTATCGAACATCTCCCAGACATCTGCGGCTGAGGGGCTGTAACCGTTTTCAAAATTTTTATAGACAGTTATCAGCGCAAATTTATAGTAATCAAGGAGTTTCTCATCCCCGCCGAAATCATGCCCTGAAGCTTTTTCAACCAATTCACCGAATTTTTTCATCATATGGAATCGCTTGACCTGAACCAAACGTTCATCATATTCAAGATCGAAAAAATCAAAGAAATCTTCCGTGTCGCTTATTTGTTGAAATTCAGCTAACGTTCCCATAATAATCTCCTTATAATCCCATCTCACTTTTGAGCTGGTTTGCCCAACCGAGAACACGTTCCTCAGTCAAATCTTTTTGGTTTATATCGTCGATCCCGAGACCGCAGAATTTCCCCTCACGTTCCGCCAGTGAAAATTCATAGTCGTATCCGCTGGTAGGGATAAAACCGTGTGGTTCGGACCCGAGGGCAACAAACAGATCATGCATTTTTCCCAATGCGCTCAAAAAATGTTCGCCGTGCGTTTTTTGATCGCCCGCACCGAAAAATGCCACTTTTTTACCGCTCAAATCGGGACGTTCGTTATCCAATTCATACAAAGGATCAACCCAGTCACGCTGTGGATCACCCTGCCCCCATGTAGAAGAACCGAGAATCAATACGTCGAAATCCTCGAACTGATCGATCCCGTCAAAATCTTCTTCCATATCGATGAGTTCCGCACCTTTGATCTCATCTGCCAATAGTTCTGCCGCACCTCGTGTGACACCGCTGCTGCTACCGAAAAAAATTCCTACTTTTGCCATCTTAAGACTCCTTATCCTTGTTTATTGCATGGTTTGTATTGTTCGTAAATCGCAATCGCATTTGCAAGATGCTTATCGCCGTCTTCAAACAGTGCTTCGTACGTTCTAAAACCGAAGCGGTGTGCATCTTTAAAATACTTATCGACGATACAGATACGGTCGGCGATGATGGCACATCGTCCGAATCCCTCATGACTCATCTCCATAATAACATTGCACACGACACCCGTTTGTCGCTCAAATGCCAAAGCGATCGCTTTGTAGATCATTTTGATATCGTTCGTGAGCATTTCATCAATGTCGGCGATCAAAGGGATCAATTTAAGATCCTCTTTGGTTTTGACATATTTTTTCATCAACAACTCTTCATCACTCGTTTTTGCCCAGTTACCGAACTGATCGAGTGCACGGATTTGGCGTATCAACTCCACTCCGAACGCATTCATTTTCTTTTCCGCTTCCATTTATTCTCCCTCTGCCCATCGGTCTTGTCGCACATCGTGCTCGGTCTGCATATGCATGATATTTTTAATCCATGGCGGCGGATTAGAGTTGATCATTTGCACTAAACTTTTAAGGACATCTTCGATCCGTGTAGACTCATTCGCCTTCATCGGATGGATTCCCGCACGGATCACTTTTGCCGCTGCCGTTCCGCCGATACTCTCACTGTAAAGAATATTTATGCCTTTGAGGGCGCGAACACGATAATCGGTTTTATCATCATCTTCAGGAGCGGTACTGTCGGTTTTAATCACCTCGGAGAGTTCAAACCCCTCTTTGGAAACGTTGTAGACGACGAACTCTTTCGCACCCCCGAAATGGGCATTGATCTCTTCCATATCTTTGGTCGCAAAAGCGACTTTGATCGCGTTTTCCATTGTTTTATCCCCTTCGACTATGATTTTAGTGTTCATGTTTGACCTTTCTCAATGTGTTGGCTATCTCAAACAAAAAGTACGTGCTACCCTCATACAGCTGATCGTTTTTGAGCTGGTTTCCTAACTCTTCATAGTTTGGAAATCCTCGGAGTACGAGCGCAGTATTTTCATTAGTATGCAAGATTCGTTCTGCATGGAAATTACTGATAACCACATCCGCACGATCAAAGAAACGGCGCGCATCTTCCAAATCCCCGACGAAAACATTTTCCGCTTCAATGGTGTGCAGTACATCGCTAAACGTCGTTGAAACCGCAGCCGTGATGGTTCCGCCGACACTACGGATCAGTGCACACATACCCGCAAGCATATCCGGCTCTCCCGTAATGACGAAATGGGAGGTTCCGATAAGAAAATGGGTATCGAGCATCGCGTCTTGCAAGCGTGAGCGCCATCGTTTAATCAGCGGTTTCGGCTCAGAGTGTCGTATTTTCATGAGTGCACTTACAAAATTGTCACACCCGTCCAATCCCATCAGATGATCGAAATGGAGATGCTCTATAGAGGGGTTCTTTTTTTGCAGTGCGAGCGCCGATTTTTTCATCGATGCACCGAGTGAGATAACGACCGCAGAGGTTCCCAAATCACGGATTTGATCCACCGTGATTCCGCCGTTAGCCAGCTTCCCCTGCCCCTCTTCCCAGTACCCGTCCAATGAAGTAGAAAGATCAGGGAGAGCATAGGTCTCAAACCCGAAATCTTCGCAAAGAGCTTTGATCTTCTCCACCTCGATAGGCTGCATACTCAAATGGGGTAAAAAAACGAGCTTATTCGGTTTGACTTCGCTAGCGGATTCGGTTATTTGCTCGATCATTGCCGTGACAGTAAGCGCCCATCCGCTCTCCATACCCCCCTCGTAATCAGGAGTATTAACGAAAACGTAGGGGATTT
>DATDUY010000287.1:0-5718 GCA_035290165.1 Sulfuricurvum sp.
TCACCCGTAGAGCCTCTTTTGGTAGTTTGGTATCCCATTGATCGGATTGAGCCAAAATATCATTTGTGAGGCGTTCCAGTGTTCTAACTTTGTGCTGTTCCGTTTTCTTCATCTTGGCATTCATCGCACTTAATGCTCCCATCATAGACGGATAACACAAAAGTCCCTCATACTTTAAACGCTTGGCATAAGTAAACGCTTTACTCCTAAATGTCTTTTTACTCGTAGCCCATCGTATAATCACGGGATAGGCTCTCTCATCCATCGGGAACAATTTAAGCTCTTGGAGTGTGTAAGCTGTTGTGTTGCTTTCCCATCCATCGCCCTCTATAATGAGGTGATCGTCAAACGTAACCGCTCCTATCATTGCTTGATACATTCTTTGTATATCCGCGATAAAATACCAATCATTCGATTTAGTCGGCTTGTACTTCAATTCATAAGCCACTTGGATTTTATTGCCCGTATGACTTGTAAGTGTTCGTTGATACGAGGGGAGCTGTAACACTCTCCCCCATCGCTCCCACTCTGTGACGGGCATTATGATACTAATGTACCTCATCCATTTTTCGCTTCTTTGATTTGTGCTTCTTTCGATAATCAAATTGAGGATTATTTTTGAGCAACTTATTTTTAATTCTGCTTACCGTAGAGAGAACACTATAAAATCTTGGCTCTAACTGTATAACGTGACTGTCCGCATGAAACTCATTTGCGTATTCGTGCATGATGTTTGCGTTACTATTGTCACTACCAAACTTTTGAGGGTTTGATTTAATTTTCTCAAGCGTCCAAACGTCAAGTTGTTTTTTGAAAAACTTATCCATTACGCACCGCCTCACTGAAATCGCTTTCGATAATATCATCGATAAGGCACTGTACGTCTGCCGTGATAAAATCGATCATTTTTCTAAATGGGTTGCCCTGTGGATATTGTTCGCTGATTGATAAGCAACGATCTACTACCGCACCTAACATTTCGTAAGTGGTAACGGGTTCGTGTACCTTTGCGCTGTCTATGGCTTCCATTAGCTCAAGGAGTATGAACATTTTTTCATTGCACTTCATGCTGATACCGCCATACGTGAAGCGATGAACGCATCTAAATCACTTTTTGCCCATACCGTCACACGGTCGCTTAACTTGATTGCTTTGATTTTCCCTTGCTTGGTAAATAGCCAAACAGTCGAGACACCTATCCCCATGTATTGAGCCGTTTGTTTTGCTCTTTTGTATTCTTCGATATTTGAATGTTCCATTTAAGTAACCTTTGGATTAGATTACTTAGCGCTAAGTTCGGAGAGTATTATTTCGTATTAGAGAGCATTAACTTTAGACTGAAAATGCCATATTTTGGCAATTTTAATACATTGCTCACTGAAAAAAAGGTAAGATTTATTTATCAATAAATATTTTTTGTTGTGAAAATAAGAAAATAAGGTTGAAAATGAAAAAAGAACAGACTGTGAAAGACTATCTTGAAGCTTTCTTTGGGCTGATTATGATTGTGTTTATTATCTTTGTTGTAGTTTCGTGTAATTCAGATGAAGAAGGAGTTACAAAAGTATCAGAAGAGATTGAAAGTGCGTATGCAGGTTCGATGGCGCAAAAAGCTGATTGTGTATCAAAAATTATCGATGGGTATGAGTTTGTACTTTGTCAACCTACTGATTTATGGATGAGCAGTAAAGATGGTAGTGAGTTTTATGCTTTAAATGGCAAAGCAATTACACGTTCTGAAAAAATAAGCGAATTTTATCCAAAATTCAAAGGCACAACGCCACAACGCATAGATGTTATTCCGGGCGATATATTGGACGTATTCAGTGGAGAAAGCAATACAACTGAGGGATTAGTTCATGTTACAACAGAGGAGCAGGTGAGTCAATCCGATATTGACAACTACTGTGCATACGAAGAAAAAAGAGATGATTTAACTCTTCAAGCTAATAAGTTGTTTGGGATGCCCGATATGGATTTAGCTAAGTCTGATCGTCGTGCGAAATGGATTGAGCCGAAAATTGCTGAGTTAGATAAAGCATATTTTGAGAGCAAAGGGACTACTTGGGGAAAAGAGTTTCAAAGAATTGGGGATAATAAAATCCACTGCAATAACTATAGGAATTAAATTCACGCTCTATGCGTGAAAGTAGTTAATGGATTATTTGTAATAAAAAAACTTTCCATTTTTATATGGTAAGCATCCTCTATCATTGGATGGCTTGTACTTTGTTTCGTGATCGAATAAAGCGTAAAGTAAGTCATTTGCTAAATCTTTGGCTTGTGTTGTTCGTGGTAGTTTTAAATCTTCATGTGCTTTTCTTGCAAAATTAAAAAAAGCTGATTTGTAGATAATTTTTTTTGTTAGTTCAGTTTCTATCTCTTGATTTGCAAGTTTATCCAACTCATAGTGTAAATTAGCATTATCGCTAAAATTTTTCAGTAAGGCAATTGCATTGATAACTTTATGTCGATCTTTGCTTACTCGTTTTAAATTGTGTTTTTCTTCATTTTTAATGATCTCAAGAAAGTAATTTACAGAAAACCCCTCGTTGATAATTAAATCTATATAATCTTTCTGCTCAATAATATCTCCCCATGCACTATTTTTATGTCCATTTTTTAACGTATTTAGTACCCATGTATTAACGTTGCTATGGGTATCACATACGCCGATTATTCGTTCTGCAAGTTGTTCAAAAAATGCTTCACCATGATTGTAATATTTTAGCCGTTCCTTTTGATGCCTTTCTAAATATGCGATTGCTTCAGTTTTATAAAAACCACCTATTATTGATTCTTCTATCTTTGCCCGTACTCCATTAATGCTCTTTAAATCTGAAAGCTCTTTAAATTCAGATTTATACCGAATGTAATCAATTAGTTGTTCTTTATTTATCATTTTTACTCCTAATAGTATCGAGATAATCCGCCCACCACTGCAATAACTCCCGCATCTGTTCGGTGTAATCGGCTTTGTGGATGTACGCTCTCACCGCTTCTTTTTTCTCATGGTGATCTAAGCACCGTTCCCGTACCTCAAAACTCGCTTTGTGAGTTGTAGCGTATGTTTCGCTTAATGATCGAAATGTACCTCTAAAGCTGTGTAGTGTTTGTTTGCGCCCTTTTGCTTCATCGACAAAACCCATAATCCTTAACGCTTTATTTCCGCTCTCATGGTTTACATGATTGAGGGTATCTTTTACGCCATGGAATACCCATTGTCCCCATCCAGTGATCGGGTGTATCTCTTTGAGGATTGATAACGCTTGATGAGGGAGAGGCACTATAAAATCAGAGAGGTTTTTATTTTTTACTTTCATTTCTGATCGGGGAATAGTCATAACCTCTTTTTCAAATTCCACTTGTTCCCATCGGAGCTTACAAAGGTTATCAGCACGTAAAGGGATGAGAGAAACAAAACGGAGGAGGTTACGGACGATTACACCGCCCTCACCGTAATACGTGTCTATGGTTCGTATAAGCTCCCCTAAAATCTTTTCATCGGTGATCTTTGGAAGATTTACCTTTTCTCCTTTGGGTACGGTACTTTTATCTATTTTATGGGTGATGTTGATGTCGATATAATCGTGACTTACTGCATACGTCCACAAACGGTTACAATCCACAAAAAGACGGTTTGCCGTTTCGGGGGTAGCTTTTCCCTTTTCGGTAATGATCTTCAATAGTTCGCCGTGGGTGATTTCACCTATTTGTTTGGATGAAATGATTTTGTGGTTTTCGTCATAGGTACAGAAATGAGGGAAAATATCACGCTCAAACGCTCTGCGCCGTTTTGTAGCGGTTATTTCGGCACTCTTGAGAGTAGATAACCATTCGTAAGTGATGAGGTGAAATTGAGTAGCTAAAGCGGTTTCTATTTCGATCTCTTTAGCTTCAAGGATAGCTTTGATCTCTTTTTTCTCTTGTATCGGGTCGATACCGCTTAAAACTTTGCTTTTGAGTTCGTCACGTTTGGCTCTCGCTTTTGCAAGGGTTACGGCGGGGTAAGTTCCGCCCGTGGTCTTTTTGGCTTTGCCCTCAATCGTGTAGCGTATCTCCCAAACTTTGCGCCCGTCGGGTTTGATATTGAGCTGTAAGCCGTTACCGTCGGGTAGGGTGTATTCTTTCTCTTTTGGCTTTGCTGTTTTGATCTCGGTATCGGTGAGCGGTGAGACTTTTTTATTCGCCATAATGTACCCTCTAATGTACCTTTTTTTAGGTATTGATGAGGTACATTATACGAAAGTACATTAAAAGGTACATTAAGAATGTGGATGTAGTTGTATTGGATAAATACGTATTAGAGGCTAAATAGCGTTAAAAGTGCCTATTTAAGGGGTTTGTGTTTGTCTTTTTAGATTGTATTAGAGGGGATTAATTTATAAGGTGGTGGCTAATCTCGGAATCGAACCAAGGACACGCAGATTTTCAGTCTACTGCTCTACCGACTGAGCTAATTAGCCACGTTTGTGAGGGTGAAATTATAGCTTCACAAGCTTAAAAAGAAGCTTAAAGCCGCTCAAGCGACTATTTTGTCGCTTGAGCCAGCTCTTTGAAGAGGTTTCCGCGTTGTGCATACGACGTAAACTGATCCAAACTTGCCGCTGCAGGGGAGAGCATCGCGATGCTGTGACGGTTGTGTTTCTTACTGATCTCCTCTACGGCAACATCGAGAGTGTTGCAAAGGGTGCAGGGGATGTTATATTGTTTACAGAGTGCTTCGAGACGGAGTGCATTGGCTCCGATCGCATAAATGCTTAGATCGTAGCGTTTAAGCGGTGTAAAAAGCTCTTCGAGGTCAACCCCTTTGTCATCCCCTCCGAGAACCAAATGGATCGGATAATCACTATAAGTGCGAAGTGCCGCGAGGGTCGCGTCGATATTGGTCGCTTTGGAATCGTTTACCCAGAGTCGGTCACGGGGGTCACGAAATTCCTCTTGACGGTGAGGATCGAGGATGAAGGCATTGATACGGTCATAATCGCAACGATCAAAGAGAATTTTATCAATCCCCATCGCGATCATGGCATCCATCAAGAATGCCCCTTTGAACTTGATTTTGCTCGCATCAAACCCGAAATACTCAGCGAGGTCTTTTTCGTCTTCATAGACGATTTTAAACCCTTTTGTGGGAGCATCGGCAAACATCTTCGGCAAAATGACCGCTTCCCCCTCCCTCATCATTGAGAGAGGTTTTAGTTTGGCATTGTAATACTCTTCCATGCTTCCATGCCAGCTTACATGATCGGGGGTGACAGGGAGAAGGGCATAGACGTTGGGACGCGCCACGTTGTTGTAATGCATACTGAATGAACTCGTCTCCAAAATCCAGATCGGAGCGTCAGGTGACATATTGGCCAACGGGGTTCCGATGTTACCGCCGCTGATAGCACCTTTATCGGATAGGAGGTGTTCAACCATCTGTGTTGTCGTCGTTTTACCGTTGGTACCGCTAATCCAGATCGAAAAGGGGATCTGGGGGGCAAAAAAATCGTATTCACTGATGAGGTGCTGTGCACTTTGAATCAGCGGGTGTGAGGGGGGAAACCCCGGTGAGGGGATCTCGTGGGTGAAGAGGCGCGTGTCAAATTCACTGACAGGTTTGAGGAAGTTACCCTCTTCATCAACGGAGGGGACGGTGATCTTGTCATCGAAAAAAGTGCAGGGACCAAAGTGTTTTGCAATGGCACGGGTCGTTTTTCCGTAGCCGAAACA
>DATDUY010000288.1:0-2761 GCA_035290165.1 Sulfuricurvum sp.
GATGTACTGCTCTGGATCGCCGTCGCTTTGACCGTTTACTCCGGAGCTGAATATCTTGTAGGGTTTTCTAAAGCCTACAAAGTAAAAGGATAATCGTGAGTTGGATCGTCGCCCTCGCCGTTTTATCGGTACTTATTTTCATCCATGAACTCGGTCACTTCAGTGCCGCACGCTTTTTCGGTGTCTATGTCGAAGTGTTCAGTATCGGTTTCGGTAAAAAACTTCTCTCGTTTCAGTGGATCGGAACACAATGGCAAATCTCCGCCATTCCACTGGGCGGCTATGTCAAAATGAAGGGGCAGGACGATCTTGACCCTACTTCACTGAGCAGCGATAATGACAGCTACAACAGCAAAAAGCCGTGGCAGCGTATCATTATCCTCCTCGCGGGACCGCTTGCGAATTTTGCCCTCGCATGGCTCCTTTTTTACGCCATCGCCTTGGGAGGACCTCAATCGCTCTCACCCGTTATCGGAAAAGTAGTCAAAGAGTCTCCGGCAGAGATCGCAGGGCTTCAAAAAGGGGATATCGTCCTCTCTATCAATGGTGAGAGTATCAGCGAATGGAATGAACTCTCCGATCATATCAAAGCCTCTGTCGGGGGATTGACCCTTCAGATTGAACGCGGAGGGAGTATCCATAATCTCACCGTCCATCCTAAAATCACCGAAACGCAAAATATTTTTAAAGAGACCATCCAGCAACGGATGGTGGGGATTGCTCCAGCGGGAATGACCCATACGATGGATCTCAGTGTCGTCGGAGCCCTCGCTTATGCGAGTGAAGAGACCTATAACTCTTCATTGCTTATCTTCCAAAGTGTCCAAAAGCTTCTAACCGGAGTTGTCCCTGCCAAAGAGGTGGGAGGTGTAGTGAGTATCGTTCAAATCACCGCTGATGCATCATCGTATGGGTGGATGTCTCTCTTTTTCTTTGCCGCCCTTATTTCGGTCAATCTCGGAGTCCTTAACCTCCTCCCTATACCGGCGCTCGATGGGGGACATATTATGTTCAACCTCTATGAGATGATCCTCCGCAAAGCCCCGAGTGAAGCGGTTATTACCCAGCTCACCATCGGAGGGTGGGTCATGCTGCTGGGACTTATGTCTTTGGGATTGTACAACGATATTACGAGATTAATGCAATGACTCTCTTAGAACAGAAACTATCGTTTGATCGTATTATCGAACGGGTCGAAAAAGCCCGTTTACGTCTCAACGACCATCACATCGTCAAAATCGTCGCCGCCAGCAAATATGTCGATGAAGAAGCTATCAAATCGCTTTATGCGATAGGACAGCGTGCTTTCGGAGAGAATAAAGTGCAAGATCTCGTTACCAAAAGCGAAGTTTTGAATGAGCTCCCTATCGAATGGCATTTCATCGGAACATTGCAAAAAAATAAGATCAACCATCTCCTAAGCGTTCGCCCCCACCTCCTCCACTCTATCGATTCACTGGAACTCGCCTATGCGCTGAATGAACGTTTGGAGAGAGAAAACATGACACTGCGTGCTTTAATTCAGATCAATTCAGCCTATGAAGCGTCTAAAAGCGGATTTCTCCCCGAAGAGATAAACGAAAAATATCTCCAAATACGTGAGGAGTGCCCCCGTTTGCAGTTGCAAGGGGTCATGTCTATCGGGGCGCACGTGGATGATCCCGCCATCGTCCAAAAAAGTTTTGAGACAACCCGCCGCATTTTTGAGACATTACCGAATGCCACTGTCTGTTCTATGGGGATGAGCAGTGACTTTGAACTGGCTATCGAATGCGGTTCCACACTGATACGTTTAGGTTCAATTCTGTTCCCAAAATAGTATGTTATAATAATATTGATTTCGCAAGTAGAAGGGTAAAGAGTGAATAAGATTAAGCAGCGCGCCACTCTTTATTCCATCGCGCTTGTCATCTTGCTTATTGTTATCTTTATCGTCACTATTATTCAAGACAAAAAACATGTTTTAGAGGAAAAAACCTCTGCCCACCGCGCACTTCTTCGTAATTCTTTTGATTTAGCAATACTGGATACTCAAAAAGGGCTGAGTGAACTCGCCTGTAAAATCGCGGGAAATCGAGCTATCGTCGATGCCTTCGCCGCACATGATAGAGAAGAGCTTTATCGCCTCAGCCTCCCCATTTTTGAAGAAGCAAAAGGACGCGGTGAAGTCGATATGAGCGGATTTATCGGAGCGGACGGAGTCCATTTTCTCCGGCTTCAAGATCCAAAAAAATACGGCGATAATATTCTCCATAAACGTCCTGTTTTAGCCCATGCCATAAAAACTCGCCAAAATGTCACCACCTTGGATGTTACCATCTACGATGTCTCCGTCGTCACTATTATTCCGATCTTTAAAAATGAAACGTTTATCGGTATTATCCAAACAGTAGCCAAAATCGATCGTGTACAAAAGCGGCTTGATGCCCATTCGGGTATTAAAAGTGCCATCGCTTTTGATACCAAAAAGTTGAAAAACCTGTTACCGGATTCTAAAAATATCGTCTATCACGGCTATTCTATCGTCTCTTCCAACGATCCCCTTTTTGATAAGCTCCCTTCCACTTTTACTTTTAGTGACAGTAACAGCTACACCGTAGGGAAAACGGATTACGTTATAGCCTCGCGTCCGTTAACCAACTATGAAAATGAAATTATTGCAATGATGACGTGTGCTTTTGATATCACCGAAGATGTCAGCGAATATAAAGCTGAAATACGGAACCTTCTCCTTGTCAGTCTCTTTTTACTCACCGTAGTT
>DATDUY010000289.1:0-2124 GCA_035290165.1 Sulfuricurvum sp.
AATGGCTAAGATCGGTACTGATGACAATGGCAGTCTCTTTAGAGGACAAACAGTACTCAATAATGGGTTCCAACATCTTTGGCTCAGCGTAGGCGTAGACAAGTTCTATCACCTTCGCGTGGGGAAAATAGTGTTTGATAAAGGGCATCTGTACTTCAGTACTGTGTTCGTGATGGGCATCATGAAAGGAGGGGAGAGAGAATCGTTGCATCAAATCTTGTACCGCTTCCTGATCTATTTCTAGGTCACCAAGGGGTGTTTCATAAAGCGGTGCATCGGCAATACTCACCCCATCAAATCCGATACGGTGTGAGGGACCGATGACGACGATTGTTTTTGGAGGGGTATGGGTTAAAATACGAAAAGCGATATTGGCGGTAAAACCTGAGTATATCCATCCGGCATGGGGAACAATAACGGCATTTCCGTGTAGTGAATTGAACTGCTTAATCGTATCGGGGCGGGATTCTAGAATGGTGTTAAATCGCTCAATCATATCCTCTATTTCACGAGGAGATGAGGGATAAAAACTCCCTGCAACACTCATTGTACGCTTAATCATGGGATTCCTCCTCAAATTTTTGAACCTGATAGGTATAAATATCGGGATGATAGGAGAGTGGATCATTGCCGAGTCCCGCTTTCATCCCCAAGTGGGAAAAAAATGAATCAAAATCACTGAGTTCTTCCCACACCTGTGGTAAAAAAGTAGCCTGATAATTTCCTAGACGCAAGATGACGCCATCAACATCAGGACGGATAATGCGCATAAGATCGACTCTGTCACTATATTCTACCGGCTCGGGATGGGTTAATAGGGATACCTCTATCGAGATTAGAGAAAATTCCTCTTGGCTCAATGGGGGAAAACGGGGATCATGAAATGCTGCCGAGCGGGCATTGGATAGTAAATCATCTAGTAGGCTTTGATGGGCAATAATCGATCCGATACATCCGCGCAAGCGGTTGTTGAGAGTCAAGGTTACAAAGCAAGCTCTCTTTTGAGAGAGTTCAGGATACGTTGCTAGATAGAAATCAGGATCGATACTAATTCCATTATAATGTTCTTGAATGGCATTTTTTGCTATTTGAATATAAACCGAACCATCCATCTTTCACCTCCGGAATGTTTTTTAGAGAAAATAGGCTGCTAATAATAATTCTACACCATTTTTTAATGAAGATTCTTTCAAAAACAGGTAAGATTGTACGATATAGAGTTATAAGATTTAGTGAACAAAGAAAAACAATGGACAGAAGATCGTTTTTATCACTAGCTGTTGCCTGCAGCAGTACACTTGTTTTTGGTGCAAATCAAGAATCTGCACCTGCGTCTGTTTCCATGAAGAACATTTCACTTATTGTTAGAAATCTATTGGATAAGTTGAATACCGTCCAAAATTACGTAGGGTATGTTCAGTTCAACACCATCAGTTTTGATGAGTTGTTAAAGATTGCCGCCCGATGCAACAAACCATTAAGCCCGTATGAAGTGGGATACATTGAAACCATTTTTTACGGCGATCCTCGTCGCTACGGATTTTATGGAGAGAGAACGGTACCAAGGCTGACAGCAATTACTCCCGAAAAAGATCTTGTTTACATTAAAAAATCGGGGCACTTCCTCTTGAGAGGTGCTGCAACCGAAAAATACGCAACGATTAAAAAGCTGATAGGAGATGAACTCATATTGACATCAGGTGTTCGTGCTCCCGTTAAACAGCTCCATCTTTTTTTAAAAAAAATGGTGAGCGAAGGGGGAGATTTACGTCTTACATCAACCTCCATAGCCCCTCCCGGATTCACATTTCACAGTGTCGGAGATTTTGATATCGGTAAAGTAGGTTACGGGTATGGCAATTTCAGCACAAAATTTCAAGAGACCGATGTCTTTAAAAAACTCTACGAGGGTGGGTATATTACGATACGCTATACGAAAGGGAACCCTTACGGTGTCCGCTATGAACCGTGGCATATCAAAGTAACGGGCGGGAATGAAACGGCATGAAGAAAAAAATTGGATGAACATAAGTGGGGGAATTAAAACTGGTGACCCCAACGAGATTCGAACTCGTATGGCCAGAATGAAAATCTGGAATCCTAACCATTAGATGATGGGGCCGT
>DATDUY010000290.1:0-2291 GCA_035290165.1 Sulfuricurvum sp.
CGTTTTTTATCTATCTGATACTCCGCGCTCATAAAGGCTCACGATGAAATTTACCCTTCGCGATGCCGAGTTGCTTCAATCGATCCTAAGCTCCCGCCGTGATGTGAGAGGAAACCATTTTCAGGGTATCCCCATCGAAGATGAGGTGTTAAAAAAGATTTTGGAAGCGGCGATCTCTGCCCCCTCCGTCGGTTTTTCACAGCCGTGGAAATTTCTCATTGTTCAAGACAGCGCCAAGCGGGAAGAAATTTATAACGAGTTCGTGAGGGAAAACGGCAAAGCGGCAAAGCTGTTTGATGACACTCCTCTGTATGCTTCTCTCAAACTGGAGGGGATCAAAGAGTCGGCACTCAATATCGCCGTACTCTACAAAAAACCGACCAAAACCGTTTTGGGACAAACCTCTCAAAAAAAGATGGGGGAATACAGTGTCGTCTGCGCGATCCAAAATCTCTGGCTGATGGCACGCGCCCATAATATCGGGGTGGGTTGGGTGAGTATTTTACGTCCCAAAAAAGTGAAAAAGATTTTAGGAATCGGCGATGAATACAAACTCATCGGCTATTTGACGATGGGATATGTGAGCGAATTTTTGGACGAACCCGAACTGCTGAAACTGGGGTGGGAAGAGAAAAAAACACTAGACGAGGTTATCGAATGGGTATAAAAACCGTTATTACCTTAGAGGATTTGCCGAGCGCATTGAGTGTCACCTCCTTTGAGGCGAGCACGGACGGGGTAATGGACAGCGTCTATTTTCTGAACAGTGATCGGGTGCTGAAGATATTTGAAAACGCTACCGTCGCGTCAGTTGAGGAGGAGCGGAAACTTCTCACCCTCTGCGAAACACTCCCTATTGCCAAACCTTTGGGGGAGGTGTTGAGCATCTGCGGCAAACCCGCCCTCATCTATCGCCGATGTCAGGGGAAAAGTCTTAAGCGTGCCGAGATCAATGAGATACGAGAGGTCGGAACCTTTTTGCGCTCTTTTTCATACCCTAACATCGACACGGCAGAGCACTAACGAGCTGTTATTTGAGAGATCGAGGCTGGAGTGGATGATCGAAGAGAGCAACGTCGAAATTTTCGATACGCTGTTAAAAAAAATCAATCTCCACTTGCGCAACGACGGGATCATTCACGGCGATCTCTTTTTGGATAACGCCCTTTTTGAGGAGGGGAGACTTTCGTGTGTAATCGATTTTACCCAAGCGTGCAACGGCGATTTTATCTTTGATCTTGCCGTCGTCGATCTCTCGTGGTGTGACAGCAACGAAAAAACAGAGGCGCTATTGGAGAGTTACGGTGCTACGATCAGCGCAGAGGAGTTTCAATCGTACCGCGAATACGCAACCCTCTTTTACAGCGTCAACCGCTACTTAAACGACGGCAATTATCAAGAACTATTAGAGAGGCTATTATGATACAAACGATTACGGGTAACAAAGATTTCATTGAGAGTCTGCGGGGGAAACGGGCGAGCTTTCTCCTTTGCATGAGTAACACGAAAACGGCAAATATAGAGGGGATTACCCAAGCGGGGATTCCGGGGATATTGCACCTCACCCCGACGCTCGATGCGGAGTTTATTGCCATCGGAGAGGTTCGAAGCTTAGGAAGTATTGCCGAAACACCTAAAGGGGTTCCCACTCCCGCCCTCATCACCCGCGCCGTCCATCTCCTCCACCCTTTCCGCGAAATCGAGCTTCTCGAACTTGGGCTTGAGATTGCTCCGAAGCTGGAACATTTCAAACACCATACGTTTGGAATCACCCCCAGCGATTCGATTGCCGAGGGAGCAAATATCCCCGCCGCAGAGGTGTTTGAAAAAGGGATTCAATTCGCCCAAGAGCTTGCAGTGCAGGGTGATTACATCATCTTAGGCGAATCGGTTCCCGCCGGAACGACGACGGCACTCGCTACCGCACTGGCACTGGGGTATGATGCGCGGGAAAAATTCAGCAGCAGTTTTAAAAACACCCCTAACACCATCAGACAAAGCGTTATCGATCAAGCCCTCGCACACATCGAGGAGGGCGATGATCTTTTCGCCATCCTCTCCAAGGTGGGAGACAATATGCTCATCTTTAATGCCGGATTGGTTCTCGGTCTCCAAAACCGCGACATCCCGATTGTTCTCGCGGGAGGGACACAGATGGCGTGCGTATTGCTCGTTATCAATCGTATACTGCAAATGATGGAGGGGGAACTCGACACCTCTCGTGTTGCCCTCTGCACGACGGAATGGGTCGCCGAAGATGCCAATAGCGATATCAAAGCCCTCTTGGAGAT
>DATDUY010000291.1:0-13528 GCA_035290165.1 Sulfuricurvum sp.
CGGGGTAGAAGCCCCTGCACTTACCAGCAGATTGGTAAAAAGATCGGTGAACTCAGCGGTTGAGCCTTTGAATCCGACGGTGTTCACATTGGCAAGGTTATCGGCGACGACATCCAATCCGTATTGATGGGTCATAACACCTGATATTCCCGAAAAATAAGCTTGATTCACGGTAGCTTCCTTAGTTATTTGTCACTTCGGAGATCGTACTGAAGTCAACATAATTAGAGCCGAGCTTGGCATACGTCACCCCACTGTCAAATTTGATCGCCTCAATCGGATAGAGTCCGACACGTGAAGTAGCGGTTGTTCCATCAGTTTTAGTATAAGACGATTCAACGTAATAAACCCCAGCATCAAGTTCTACGCCATTGTTATTCGTTCCATCCCAGTTGTATGCTGCGATTCCCGCATCGGTAGCACCGATCGCCATAGTACGGAGAACATTTCCGCTACTATCGAGGATATTCACATTTCCACTGGCAACAGCATCCGGAAAATAGAGTTCAAAGTCAACATCTTCACCCTCTTCACGAACAATCGCGTTACTTCCGGTATCCGCTAATTTACCGATGGCAGAAATACCGGTGTATTGCAATGATGCGTTGAGTGATGCTGCTAAAGTCTCAAGCGCCTTATTAGTGTTTTCACTGGATTCAAGTGCTGCAAGCTGTGATGTTTGAGACAAAATTTTCTCACTGTCCATAGGAGCAGTCGGGTCTTGGTATTTGAGTTCTAATAGAAGTAACTTTAGAAAATCATCTTTTCCTAAGCTACTTTTATCTTCGTTTGTCGCTGCCGTAGTAGCACCTGTATAAGCGGCATCTGTTGTGTAAGCGCCATAAGCATTAATAGCCATAATAGTCTCCTTAGTTTACGCGTAATGCGGGATTACGATTTCAAGAGCCGAAATCTGCTCTTCATTTAGTTCGAGATCTTCGAACGACTCATAGGCACGGAACCGGTTTTGCTGATGCTCTTGTTGCTGTTGAAACCCTTGTTGGGGATTTTGTCCCTCTCCTCCGGACATAAAGTTCATCGTCGCATTGGTGATCCCCTGAGAGGCAAGCTGTGCTTTGAGCTCAGTGGCGTTGTGTGCCAGAAAGGCGACACTGTTGGTGTTGTTTGACTGGATATTGACGTGGACATTGTTGCCTCGTTGTATAAGGGTTACTTCAACTTCTCCGAGCTTTTCAGGATTGAGTTTCATCGTAAGACGGGTAAACGGTGGCTTGTACTCTTGTACCGCCTCTTTGAGATCACTCGCAAAAAGGCGCATACTTTGAGCCGCCTCTTTCGATTTTACTTCAAGGGAATCGGCTTTGAGAGCGTGGGAAGCTTTAGCCCCTTCCCCCTCGATTTTAAGAGAATTTGATGACTCTTTGTCGCCCTCTTTCGCCTCATTTACTCCGTGTAGAAGGGCTATCAACGCGTCTGTTTTCACCGATGTCGGTGCTGACCCATGTCCTTTCGGCGAATCAAGTGTATCAGAAGGGGTGATAACCTCTGTTTCCCGTTTTTCAAGATTCTGTAGGAGAGCTTTTAGGGGCTGCTCTTGTGATTTTTCAGAAACCGAATTGGTAGAAACCTCTGAAGAGGCTGTTGTAGAGTTTTTTTGCTCTTTGGCTTTTATGTCACTTAAGAGTTGAGTAATGGCTTCAAAAGGTGACTCTTCACGAATCGTTGCCGGAAGAGCAGCGAGTGCTTTGGTATCCAATAGCGGCTTGGTGAGTAATTCAGTCGGAAACGAAGCTTTCTCTTCGGTATCGTTCACTAAGGTAGAAAGGGTGATCGATTGAGGGTCAAGATCCATTTTTTCAGCCAATTTTACGAGTCCTGCCAATGTTTTCGGCAACGATTTCGGATCGACCTGATACTCAGGGTTTTTGGCCGTAATCTCATTTTTAAGGTACTCTTTTGCCCGATTGATGAGAGAACGAACTTGATCGTTGGATAAGTTATTGAGTAACTCATTAGAGACAAGCGCCGATTCTTTCTCGTCACTGCCTGTTAATAGGGATTGAAGTTCTTTGAGCTGAGATGTCTTATTGTCACCATTTTTTACGGAGCTGTTTTTAGGATCGATTATCGCTTTGAAATCATTCGATTTTACGATTTTCCCCTCATCTCCTTTGGTCTGCATCCCGAATGAGCTTAAAAGCTTGGAAAACATGTCATTCGATTTTGAGGATGAAGAATTTTTGGTATTCCCCCCTAATAAATCGGTGAGCGACGTTTTCGTCTGGGTCTCTTTATTCTGAATGATCATAAGCGATCCTTGTGCGAGCGTACAATTATCCGCTCTTTTGTTAAAGTAGTTAAGCAAAGCAAAAAATATTCCACTTAAAAAAAGTAATCAAACGGTAACACTCTTTAAACTGCTTAACATTTCCTTAACCTTACCTGCGATATAATCCGCGAAAATCTTTGCCCTATCAAAGGACAGCAATGCAAAAAATTCGTAACATCGCCGTAATCGCACACGTTGACCACGGTAAAACGACTTTAGTTGACGGGTTGCTTAAGCAATCTGGTACATATGGAAGCCACGAGCAAGTGAATGAAAGAGCTATGGACTCTAACGCCCTTGAAAAAGAGCGCGGGATTACCATTCTTTCTAAAAATACAGCGATTCGCTTTGGCGATCACAAAATTAACGTTATCGACACTCCGGGCCACGCCGATTTCGGTGGAGAAGTTGAGCGTGTTTTGAAAATGGTTGACGGGGCTTTGATCCTTGTTGATGCGTATGAGGGTGTAATGCCTCAAACGAAATTCGTTGTTAAAAAAATGTTGGCTCTTGGACTCAAGCCAATCGTTGTTATCAACAAAATTGACAAACCATCAGCAGATCCTGAGCGCGTAGTAGACGAAGTATTCGACCTCTTCGTAGCAATGGACGCGACTGAAGATCAACTCGATTTCCCAATTATCTATGCAGCAGCTCGTGATGGTATGGCGAAACTCAATATGTCTGACCCTGATGGTGACTTTACTTGTTTGTTCAACACTATCCTAGAAAAAGTGCCTGAACCTACTGGTGATCCTGAGAACCCAACACAATTACAAGTTTTCACATTGGACTACGATAATTATGTTGGTAAAATCGGTATTGCTCGTATCTTCAACGGACGCATTGCAAAAGGGGATAACATCCTCCTTGCAAAAGCCGATGGCGAAATGGTCAAAGGGAAAATTTCTAAATTGATCGGATTCATGGGTCTTAACCGTATGGAGATCCAAGAAGCAGAAGCGGGTGATATCGTTGCTGTTGCCGGTATCGAAACGGTAGATGTTGGGGATACTATTTGTGATCCACAAAATCCTATGCCGCTTGATCCTATGCACATTGAAGAGCCTACGTTGACCGTTGTTTTCTCGGTTAATGACTCTCCACTTGCAGGTCAAGAGGGTAAACACGTTACCGCGAACAAAATCCGCGAGCGTCTTGATTCTGAGATGAACACCAACGTAGCAATGCGTTATGAAACGGTTGGAGAAGGTAAATTTATCGTTTCCGGTCGTGGTGAGCTTCAAATTACGATTCTTGCTGAAAACATGCGTCGTGAAGGTTTCGAGTTCGGTATCGGACGTCCTGAAGTTATCGTAAAAGAGATCGAAGGGGTCAAGTGTGAACCGTTTGAACACTTAGTCGTTGACCTTCCTTCAGACAATGCAGGTACGATCATCGAGCGTCTCGGTCGTCGTAAAGCGGAAATGAAAGCAATGGTACCGATGGGTGAGGGCTTTACTCGCGTAGAGTTCGAAATCCCTGCACGTGGTTTGATCGGTTTCCGCGGACAGTTCTTGACGGATACCAAAGGTGAGGGTGTAATGAATCACTCGTTCCTTGAATTCCGTCCTTATACCGGTAACGTTGAGAGCCGCCAATACGGAGCGTTGATCTCTATGGAAGACGGTGTTGCGTTAGCGTACTCATTGTTCAACCTTCAAGATCGCGGTGTCCTTTTCACAGCGCCTCAAACGAAAGTGTACAAAGGGATGATCATTGGTGAGCACAGTCGTTCAAACGACCTTGACGTTAACCCGATCAAAGGTAAAGCACAATCAAACGTACGTTCATCAGGTGCAGACGAAGCGATTAAACTCGTTCCGCCACGTGATATGAACCTTGAGCGTGCATTAGAGTGGATCGAAGACGATGAACTTCTCGAAGTTACTCCGATTAGTATCCGTATCCGTAAACGTTGGTTGGATCCTAGTGATCGTAAACGTTACGGAGCTAAGAAGTAATTCTTTCCTCTGTCATTCCCGACTTGATCGGGAATCCAGTTCCTCTCTTTCTAAAATCATTTATTCCATCTCCTATTTCACTTGCTTTTGTTATAATATTCAAAGTTATAAACCTAAGGTTTTAAAATGATTACCAAAGAAGCCGTTTTAGATTATCTTCGCAGTATCAAACCGAGCCATGAAAAAGAGGGGATTGTAATCCACGGAATTTTCGGATCATTTGCGAGAGATGAAGCGAGTGAAAACAGTGATATCGATGTATTAATCGAAACAACTCCCCGGTTTGTAGAAGATACCGATCCCTTGAGAGCATTTAGTATCCTACAAGCGCTTCGCGAAGAGATATCGCAGCGTTTTGCGTGTACTGTCGATCTTGCCGATAAGACAGGATTACGAGGACGTAGCGGTGAGCATATCCTCAAAAAGACCATTTATGTTTAATGATGAAGCGATCATCCGCTTTCAAACCATTATCGACAAGATAGAAGATATTGAGGCAATTATCGCACGGCATGGTGCGATAACTCGTGCATTGAGTGATTTTGAAGGACAACCTGCATTATTGATGTTAGTGGTTGCTATTGCCGAACAGTTTCATAAACTAAAAAAGTGTTGTTATGAAGAGTTGATTCACCATTTTGACGAAAATGACATCAAAGGAATATATGATATTCGTGTCTTTATCGCGCATGACTATGACGGAGTCAATTTAGCGATCATTGAGCGGGTGATACGTGAAAAAATACCGCAGTTAAAAGCGATAGCGGAACAAATTGTTAGTTAGCTCCCCATCCCACATAGTTTCTCTTCTGTGAGGGGAAAACTCTAAATATTAATAGTTTTCTTCTACAACTTTTGCAATACAAATTTCTTCGAAATGTTTACTTGACTTGTACTTTAATAATCCTTCGATTCCATTTGAGTAAAATTTCAAATAAACTTTTCCTTTATACATTACTGGGCTGGTATTGTGTGGCATATCGATGGTTTGTTTGATGGTATTTATACGTAGTCTTTCAGGATTTTTATTTGCACCCCATGATTCCGGTGCAGATGGTGAAATCGCTTCTAATTGCTGTATAAAATTATCAAATTTTTTTTCATGCTCTTCTGTAAATTCTCCTTCTGTCGGCAATGTGTTGTATTGTGTATTGATTCTTGAGACATTTTTGGCATCTATAACATACAACCGACTATATTCAAAACGCCCCCATCGTGAATCCATGAAAACAGTTTCATTGTTACCATCATTGTTAATATCGAAAAACAATTTATCTAACTGATTCGCACCATAATCGAGGCTTTTTAAAGGTTCGATCCATGTAAATGATTTTCCGCTATTTTTGCTTGCAAATGTTTGGCAGACAGGATTGTCTGAACCATATTGTAATATTCTTGTACCAGCAGGAACTTTTGTCCCTACTAAAGGATATTCAATCTCATCTCTTGGTTGATTCATGTTAATTACTTTAGTAGAACATGAGACTTTATTTTTATTGATATTCAAAGAGAAAGCATCTCCTGTGGTTGCATAGGTACAGGTTGTGATGATATCGTTTTGAATTTTTATGGACTTGATCTCAGATTCATATTGACATCGTTGCATATAAGTTGCTTTTGATAAAATTTTCTTTTTATCAACCCATAAACTAAAGTATTCAGGCGGTTTTGCACCACATTCTCCGTAAGGTAGCCCAATATCTGAACCTATTCGTAAGCGAATTTTTTTACCATTGCTAAAAGTACATTCCCCATCACGATATACGGATAAAATGACAGGTTTTGTTTCAGTTGAGTTAAAAATATATGTTTTAAAAGTATAAGCTTTTTCAGAAGGTCTTTCATTCCATTGATCAACATTGTTTAAGGTCACAGTCTTGGATATAGGATCGCATGCCATCTCAAAATAGTTGTAGTATTCATCAGCATTTAAAGAACTACCTATCAGGGCAAAGAAGAGTGAAAGACGAAAGATAGAAGAGAAAATAGTCATTTAAAAACCTTAACAAAAATTTTGCGCAAGTGATAGTTTAACAAAATATCTTTTATTTTGTTAATTTTCCAAGCTCTTTCCCTGCAATCATTCCGCTGGCCCACGCAAAGTTAAAGTTATACCCTCCGCGACGTCCTACGATATCCAAAACTTCACCCGAAAAATAAAGTCCCTCCACCAATTTTGATTCCATCGTTTTGTTATTGACTTGCGCTGTCGATACCCCGCCTCCGCTCACTTCGGCGTGTTTGAATCCGTGGGTATCGGTAACGTCAAATTTCCATTCACCGATCAGATGGGCGAGTTTTTTAATCTCTTTTGGATTGAGGGAGGATACGGTTGCAGAGAGCGCTATAGCAGCGTCTTCGAGGAGATAGGTCGCTATTTTCGCAGGGATCACTCCGCATAGAGCGGTATGTACGGTGTGTTTAGGGACAGAAGCGAATAGTTTTTCGATGACGCTCACAAGCTCTACTCTATCATAACGCGGGAGGAGATTGAGGGAAATACTAACGCGTTGTTTGTTGAGAAGAGCGTATGAGGCTCTTTGACTAATATCGAGGATCGCTAGTCCTGATATACCGTACGCAGCAAAGAGAATGTCTCCTGTTACTTTGGTGTTGCTTTTCCCATCAATCACTAGAGTCACTTCGGCAACTGTTTTAACTCCTGCCATTTTGGGGTGATTTTTGGAGTTTAGGTGGAGTTGTACGAGGCTGGGATAGGTAGGAACAATCTCGTGTCCGAATGCACGGGCGAAGAGGTAGCCATCTGCTGTTGCTCCGAGTTGGGGTGCTGCCTCTGAGCCTGTGGCGATTAAAACGTTGTTATAACTTTGTTTGCCATGCTCGGTTTGGATGTTGAAAAGCGAATCATTTTTGGTAATCGCGGTCACTTTGGAATCGGTAATGATAGTAACTCCCGCTTCACTCACGGCACTTTTGAGGGCGATCAATACCGATTTGGCTTCATTGGAGAGGGGATAGCATCTGCCATCATCTTTGATGTCGAGAATCAACCCGATAGAGGTGCAGAACTTTTCAAAGTAACCGAATGAGAGCTGTTTGAGGGCGTAGGTGACGAACGTGGGATTATTTCCCGCGTAATCATCGGCAGAAGAAGTCGTATTGATAATATTACATCGACCGTTACCTGAGGCTAATATCTTTTTACCTACGCTATTGTTATGCTCATAAATGGTGACATCTGCACCGGAGCGTGCCGCAAAGAAGGCTGCCATTAAACCGCTTGCACCGCCACCGATAATTGCTATTTTTTTCATGACGGTATTGTAGCTAAATGATTAGGGTTAGGGAAAGAAGGAGAAGAGAGGGGACAAATCCCCTCTTTAGGTAAGGCTTATTTGAGCATATCCGCACGTGGGAAGGTAAAGGTTGATTGACGGGTTACCGCCACTTTATCTTTTGCATCCACGGCGTACGCATTGATGGTAATAGGGATAACGGTATCTTTACGATCATCATTAACCAATAGCTCATCCGTATAGAGAACAACTACTTTTTTCTTAACCACACCCGGTTTTACTTTAAACGGTTTTTCCGGTTGAGCGATTTTGATTTTGCCTTCCATCCCCGCAGGGGCAACAATATCAAAATAGTATTCATGCTCTTCATTTAACGTATTTTGCAATAAGAACGTATAAGCGTTATCAACTTGTACTTTGCCCTCATCGTTTTGATGAACAGCATACAAACGGTTCTCTTTGTTGATATTAAGGAGCATATACTCTTTTTTACTTCCCATCATCCCTAAAATTATACTAACGATAATCAAGATAGCGATATAGCCCAAGATTTTCGGACGGAAATAGTGTGTTTTACCTTTCATATAAAGGGTCTCTTTTTCACTTGACCACTCTATAAGACTTGGTTTTCCGAGTTTCCCCATAACCTCAGTACACGCATCGACACATTCCAGGCAGTTGATGCACTCAAGCTGGAGACCTTTGCGAATATCGATATGGGTCGGACATACCGTTACACAACTCTCACAGGTCGTACATTCTGCTTTCGGATTGAGGGCGAGAAGATCATTTTGTTTGACAAAAATTTTCTCTTTATGCTCGTTATAAATATCTCCGCCTCGATTAGGGTTATAGACAGCCATAATAGTATCATCGTCATATAAAACCGACTGAATACGTGAATAAGGGCAGACGTAGACACAGAAATTCTCTTGCAGGAAAATGACGTCATAAACTAAAAACAGAACAATTCCAATGATGCTACCCATCAATACGGTATGTTCCATCGGATTTTGAATATAGGCAAAGAAATCTTCCGGAGGTACGAAATACCACATCAAATCGGCTGCCGCAATAAAAGACAATCCTGTCCACAATAGAATCCCAACAAGACGTTTGACTTTGTTTTCAAATTTAGAGTAATCAGGCTCTTGCTGTTTGTTTTTGATCCGTTTGCGAAGTCCGAGAAGTTTTGTTTCGATCAAATCACGGTACACGACACGGAAAATGGTCTGAGGACACATCCATCCGCAAAATACCCGTCCGCCCAATACGGTAATACCGAAAACACCGACGAATAAGATTATTAACAAGAACGGCATTAAGTAAAGCTCTTGCATATCAAATTGAATAAACATCAAATGAAGTTTCAATTTATCAAAACTGAGTAAGAAAAGGTGATTTCCCTCGATAGTAATCCATGGCGCTGCTAAGGCGAAAATAGTTACGATTCCATAAAACCAATACCGTTTAATACGCCACGGAGTCCACCCCGACAAATATTCTTTCCCTTTAGGGGACACTGTTTCTTCACTCATTATACGACCTCCATCATAGTATAGTTGATTCATCGATCGGACATCGAATCGTTCCGATCACCGTTGCTTCCGCATCGGCATCATCTCCGATACCGATGATGCCGCTTACTACCTCTTTTAGCTCACGTGATTCTATATAGTCTTTCAGCGAGCTTCGGCTCACCCCTAAGAGACGTGCGATCTCGCTCACACTTTTTCTTTTCTTCAATAAATCGATAATCTGTTCCAAATACATATCGAATTTTGACGATGATTTGGAGCCTCGCGGACGTCCAATCCCTTTTTTAGCATCATCTTGAAGCACCTGTCGGAGCTGATCGATAAGACCTAAAACGACCATTGTATCACTTTTGCGATCGATTATTACGCCCGGTTTGACAAAATGGATCGTGTTGTTATTTTTAAGAAGGCAGCTAAACATTTGAACAACATCTTCGATGCAGCTGCTTAACGTCCATGTATCGTAAATGATCAAGGTGTCACCGTCTAGGGAACGGAAAAATCGAACTACCTCATGCCGATCTGCCAATCTTTTATTCTGAGATGTTTGATCCACCATCTCTTCTTGGATCGTAATCTCTTTTTGATCGGCATAACCGTTGATCAATTTAAGCTGTTCATAGACACCGTCAAAATCTTTATCGGGACGGATATAACTTACTGTCATTGTATGTTTAAATCCTTTGCTATTTTTTAGTTTCATCGTCATTTTATCAAATAGTGACGACTAAAGTCAATAGAAAAGATTATTTTTTCGTCATTATGCTTTGATCCATAATAACTACCTCGCATTGCAAATCGATATTGAATTCTTTTTTGACCCGTGTTTGCGCTTCATGTATGAGATTTAACGCATCTTTGTAGGCTCCACCTCCGGTATTGACGAGAAAATTAGCATGGATGTCACTAAACGCCATGCCTCCATGGCATTGACCTTTTAATCCCACCGCTTCGATGAGACGGCCTGCAAAATCTCCGGGAGGATTTTTAAAACAACTTCCCGCGCTGGGATCATGGGGCTGGTTGGAACGCATCAAGGCAAACATCTCATATCGTTCCGGGGAATATCCCTTTTGTGCTTCAAAAAGCGCTTCAAATACCACTTCATTGATCGATGTTTTGCGATAGCCGTACTCAATTTCCTCTTTAGGTATCCAACCGCTCTGCGTGCGAATGGCGATCAAATGGTTAAATATCTCATACTCTTTAAGTCCGGCATTCATCTTGATCATCCCCCCGAGCGTTCCGGGAAGTTTGGAGAGGTACTCGAAATGGGCGATATCGTTTTTTTTACAAAACGAGACAACCCGTCCTCCCGGCGTGGCGGCACCGATGTGAAGACCATCCTCTTCGAGGCGGATAAAGTCATACTCTTTGGAGAGGATCATCAGCGGCGGGGGAGTGAGAGAGATGAGGAGATTGTTGGCTGCACCGACAATAACGTGCCCTTGAGGGACAACATCGTTTTCGATAAGTGCCACATCGACCGTTGGCCCGATCCGAATCGAACTGAATTTTGAAAAATCGATGGTTTTAGTATTCATTGTGTAAATGTCGGGATCATATTGAACATGCGGATCGTAAAATCTTGCATCTCGTTCATCATCCACGGCATAGTGAGGATAATGACGACAACGATACCGATGATTTTCGGGATAAAGCTGAGTGTCATCTCGTTGATCTGGGTTGTGGCTTGAAAAATACTCACCGCAAGTCCCAGAAACATCCCGACCAGCAATGCAGGAAGCGATAAAATGAGGGCGATCTTAAACGTCTCTATTCCAAGACCGATCAGTTCCGACTGCATCATTGTTATGAGTACCTCAATTCAGTGTATTCCAGCGGGATCATAAACTCTCTCGGATCGATGGCAGCGTCAAAAAAGCCGTGTTTGTGCCCAAGATCGAACAAAAGTTCAATTGCTTTGTACTGTGTTTCATTAAGGGTGATGGACTCGTCATTGGCATAGAGCTCAAGATATTTTTCCAGTGTCGGTCCGTCGATTCGTACCAATGAGCGCTCCATTAACATTTTGGAAAGGTTCTCTTTGTGATCCCGTGCGATTTGTACCGCTTTTGTTAAAAGGTTTTCATATTCGATTGCGGAAGTGAGCGGCAAAGATCGCCGAATCGCCATTCCCCCTAACGGAAGCGGCAAATCGCCCCCTGAGAGTTCACACCAGATATCCCACATTTCACGCTCAACCTCTAAAGAATCGTTATACCCTAAGATAGATTCATGGATTAATACACCGGCATCTACGACACCGTCTAAAACAGCTTGTTCAATCTCTAAAAAATTCATATATACGATTTTGGCATCGGGATAGGCAATTCTAAAGAGTAAAGCATTGGTCGTGTATTTTCCGCTGAGTGCTACTTTAAACCGTTTTTTAAGAACACTCTCTTTTTTGCGGATCAGTTTGGGGCCGTACCCTTGACCGAAACTCACCGCTGTGCGCAACAGGGCATAATCGTTGCGGATATGGGGATAGAGACCGAAACTGATGGCGCTAATGTCGTAGGTTCCTTTGAGCGCTTCGGTGTTGAGCGTTTCAATATCCAAAGCGATATTGTCAAAAATAGTATTCTCTTTAGTAACCCAACCGAATTTGATAGCGTAATACATAAAGATATCATCGGCATCGGGGGAGTGGGCAATCACCATTTTTTTCACTTAAAATCCTATTCAATTGTGCATATCAATTAAATTTTAACCAAATAACGCTAAAATATCTCTATTCCAGAATGCGAATTATTAATATTTCAATTTGTCATATTTTTTAAATATATTTCAATTTGTCATATTATGACGTAATTTTAAAACATATTAGTCTCAGGAGAGCACAGCATGATGGATCCAAACAAACTTAAATCGCTTGAACTTGCGATGAAACAAATTGACAAAACGTTCGGAAAAGGGACGTTGATGCGTCTTGGGGACAAAGAGATTGAACCTATTAATTCCATCAGTACAGGTTCCATCGGGTTGGATTTGGCCCTTGGTATCGGCGGAATACCGGAAGGACGCGTTATCGAAATCTACGGACCTGAAAGTTCAGGGAAAACGACACTCAGCCTTCAAATCACCGCTGAATGTCAAAAAAACGGCGGGATTTGTGCTTTTATCGACGCAGAACACGCTCTTGATATCGGATACGCTAAAAATCTCGGTGTTGATGTCGAAAATCTTCTCGTATCACAACCCGATTACGGTGAACAAGCACTCGATATCGTCGAAACCATCGTTCGTAGTGGCGCAGTTGATTTGATCGTTATCGACTCGGTTGCGGCATTGACACCGAAAGTAGAGATCGAAGGGGAGATGAACGACCAACAAGTGGGTGTTCAAGCACGTTTGATGTCAAAAGCATTGCGTAAACTCACCGGGATTATGCATAAAATGAACTGTACGATTATCTTTATCAACCAAATCCGTATGAAAATCGGAACGATGGGATATGGTTCACCGGAGACGACTACGGGTGGAAATGCGCTAAAATTCTACGCATCGGTTCGTATCGATGTCCGTAAAATTGCTACTCTCAAACAAGGAGAGAGCCAAATCGGGAACCGCGTTAAAGCCAAAGTAATTAAAAATAAAGTGGCACCGCCGTTTCGTCAAGCAGAATTTGATATTATGTTCGGTGAGGGTATCTCCAAAGAGGGAGAACTGGTCGATTACGGTGTTAAACTGGACATCATTGACAAAAGCGGTGCTTGGTTTAGTTTTGAAGATACTAAACTCGGGCAAGGGCGTGAAAACGTAAAACAAAAGTTCAAAGATGAGCCTGAATTGGCTCGTAAAGTGGAAGAAAAAATTAAAGCGGCGATGGGTGTCAACGGCATCATTGCTATGGATGAATCTGATATAGGTGAGGTAGATGAATGATTTTTATTGATGAAGTAAGTGCAATCGAGGTAATGGATTCCCGTGGAAATCCAACCGTAAAAGCAACCGTGCAGTTAAGTGACGGAACTCGTGAAAGTGCTATCGTACCAAGCGGTGCAAGTACCGGCAAGCGTGAGGCTCTCGAATTACGCGATGGTGATACACGTTATATGGGTAAAGGGGTTCTCAAAGCGGTTGAGAATGTTAACACTCAAATTGCTGATGCCGTTATGGGACTTAGCCCGTATAACCAAGCGATGGTGGATGCGGTGATGAAAGAACTCGACGGAACCGAGAACTACGGCAACCTCGGAGCCAATGCTGTTTTGGGTGTCTCTATGGCGGTTGCACGTGCGGCAGCTAAAAGTCTCGGAATTCCTCTTTATCGCTATCTCGGCGGTGCCAATGCAATGGTTCTTCCTGTCCCAATGCTTAATATCATTAACGGCGGAAGCCATGCGGACAACAGTGTTGATTTTCAAGAGTATATGATTATGCCTATCGGATTTACCGATTTTGCTGAAGGTCTTCGTGCATCTTCGGAGGTTTACCATAACCTCAAATCAATCCTAAAAAATCGCGGTGCTA
>DATDUY010000292.1:0-11211 GCA_035290165.1 Sulfuricurvum sp.
GGCGGAACAGCTAATTATCCATCCGAAATATAAAGTATGGTATGGGATGATTGATCTCTCAAGCGGTGCAAAAATTCAAAAAATTACGGGAGACCCGATTATCATCGATAGTACAAAAAGTTGGTTGATCGTATTGGGACACGGACGAGTAGAGATTGAATATCCGGAGGGAAGAACGCTTCTTAATGATAAAAATACCGTCCATTTTGTGTGCGAAAAAGGTGCTTTGAAACAGATTACCCAACAAGAGTTTATTGAACGAAACGGCGGAAAAAACTGGTAACCCGGTGGGCATGAAATATTTTCTCTCTCTTCTTTGTACCCCTTTTCTCCTCTTGGGGAACTCGATCAACACACACATCTTTTTTAGCGGTGAGCCTACGTCAAGCGTACGAACAATTACTCAGGCATTTAATGCAATAGGGTATAAATTGGATATCGATACTTTGGATGTTCAAAACAACTCAGGCGAACTGAGCGCTACCGCGATCGGCAACAAACTTTTTAATCCCGCAGCTTTAAGTGAAAATCTCAAAGAACAAGGTATCAAGATTGAGAAAGCTCATTTAGATAAGAGTGATCTCACCATGACCCTTGATACCCAAAGCGGAGAGTGGAATGTTCCGTTATTGGGGAGTGATGAGGGTGTAGAACTGAAGCGGGTAAATGTTGCCCAATGGTTCCGTGTTGAAGCGGGGCAGCATATCCGAATAGAACCCCCGTATGCTGGCAAATGGTATCCCGATGTGGCTGTTTTGGATGTTTCCATGTCCCTTTTATCCTCATTTCGCTCCTTAGAACCTAAAGAGGAGCTGGTATTTGAACTCCCCCAAGGTGCCTATTATCTAAAAATATCCAACGCACAAGGGATGAAAGTCTTGAGGGAAGGGATGTGGATCGAGTCGTTGAGCCCCGGACGATAAGTGAGAGTATTATAGTTAAACTAAGCCTCTTATGTTAAAATGGCGCAATTTTTTAATCACAGGTTGTAGCCATGTTTGATGAAATCCAATTTGACCGGATTAAACGCCTTCCAAAATACGTATTTGCAGAAGTAAATGAGCTGAAAATGGCTCGCCGTCGTGCCGGTGCGGACGTTATCGATTTCAGTATGGGAAATCCGGACGGTGATACCCCTGAGCATATTCGTAAAAAATTGGTAGAATCGGCAGAAAAAACCAAAACCCACGGCTATTCAGTTTCCAAAGGGATTCCAAAACTCCGTCAAGCGATTTGTGACTGGTACAAACGCCGTTACGATGTCGATCTCGATCCCGATACCGAAGCGGTAGCAACGATGGGTTCCAAAGAGGGGTATGCCCATTTGGCGTATGCGATCACTAATCCGGGGGATGTGGTTGTTGTTCCCGATCCTACTTATCCGATCCACTCATACGGTTTTATTCTAGCGGGCGGAAATGTTCAAAAAATGAAACTTCCGTTTGATGAAGATTATAAAGTGGATGAAGATCTATTTTTCGAGCGTTTGGAAGAGGCATTTCATGTCTCCTTTCCAAAACCGAAATACGTCGTAGTGAATTTTCCCCATAATCCGACCACGGCAACGGTAACACCGGAGTTTTACGTCCGTCTTGTAGAGATGGCGAAGCGGGAGCGTTTCTATATTATCAGTGACATTGCCTACGGTGATTTGACGTTTGACGGATATAAAACTCCCTCTATCCTTTCAGTTCCGGGGGCAAAAGATGTTGCGGTTGAGGCATTCACCCTTTCCAAAAGCTACAATATGGCGGGATGGCGCGTCGGATTTTTTGTCGGAAACGCAAAATTGATCGGTGCATTGCAAAAAATCAAAAGCTGGTTGGATTACGGGATGTTTACCCCGATTCAAGTTGCCGCCACAGTAGCTCTTACCGGCGATCAGTCGTGTGTCCAAGAGATTACCGATAAATACGATCACCGTCAAAATGTCCTTTTGGAAGCGTTTAACCGTGCCGGATGGCCGATTCGCCGAAATCAGGCATCGATGTTTGTCTGGGCTAAAATTCCGGAATGTGCCCTTCATATGGGAAGTTTAGAGTTTTCAAAACGTTTGTTGGTCGAAGCGAATGTTGCTGTAGCCCCGGGGATCGGTTTCGGTGATTACGGCGATGAGTATGTCCGTATCGCATTGATTGAGAATGATAAGCGTATCCGCCAAGCGGCAAAAAATATCAAACAGTTTTTGAGCAGCTTAAACTGCAAGGGTGTTGAGTGACACGTGTCGGTGTAATCGGTGTCGGTACGGTAGGGCGCGCCGTTGTACAGATTCTTGAAGAGAACAAAACGATCATTACGGCACGTTCCGGAGACGAAATTGTAGTGAAAAGCGGAGTTGTCCGTGATCTCTCAAAAGTATCGGATCTCTCCATTTCCCTCTCGCAAAATCCGTATGATATTGTTGATGATCCCGAAATCGATATCGTCGTCGAATTGATGGGGGGAGTTGATCTTCCGCTCGAAATTGTTAAAAAAGCGCTTCAAAACGGCAAAGCGGTCGTTACGGCAAATAAAGCCCTTTTAGCGTATCACCGTTATGAGCTTCAAGAGATCGCCGGAGATATCCCGTTTGAATTTGAAGCGAGTGTAGCGGGGGGAATCCCTATCATCACTGCGTTGCGAGACGGGCTTTCAGCCAATCATATTCTCTCTATTATGGGAATTATGAACGGCACGTGTAATTTTATGCTGACTAAAATGATGAATGAGGGTGCCTCTTTTGAGAGTGTTCTAGCCGAAGCTCAGGCATTGGGCTACGCCGAAGCCGATCCGACCTTCGACATAGGCGGATTTGACGCAGCACACAAACTTCTTATCTTGGCATCGATTGCCTACGGTATTGATGCGAAACCCGAAGAGATTTTGATTGAGGGGATCGAGGGGATCACCCCGGCGGACATTGCTTTTGCGAAAGAGTTCGGATACACGATCAAGCTTTTAGGGATTGCCAAGCGTGATGAGGGCGAAGTGGAACTTCGTGTTCATGCCGCATTGGTGAAAGAAGAGGCAATGATTGCTAAAATCGACGGTGTTATGAACGGGATCAGCGTCGTCGGCGACCGTGTCGGAGAAACTCTCTACTACGGACCGGGTGCGGGCGGTAATGCAACGGCAAGTGCGGTCGTGGCTAATATCATCGATATTGTCCGTTCCGGCAAACGCTCACCTATGCTCGGATTTAACCATCCGCTGGAAGAGGGGCTTCGCCTTAAAAACAGTGAGGATATTCGCTCTAAATATTATCTTCGACTTCGCGTTTCGGATAAACCGGGAATCTTGGCACAAATTACGAGTCTTTTTGCGGATCATATGATTTCGATTGAAGCAGTTATTCAACGTCCTTCCGAATCAGAGTGTGCTCATCTGTTGTTTGCAACCCATGAAGCGACTGAGCGCTCTTTTAGCGCATTGATGTCTGAACTTGAAACATTGGATGCTGTTTTAGAGTCCCCGTTTATGATTCGAATTGTGTAACCGCAATTCAAATCATACTTCCATTTCCTACCTTAATAAAAATTTAACATTATTTGCTGTATTATACGCGTCCACTTTGCCCTCTCGGACAAATAGAATTGAATGTTTATAACTGCGTTCAATCGTAGTTACAAGTATTGGTGTGATCAATCCCACCTACGAGAAGCAAGTGATTTAAATCAACGGAGCCTACCGATGAAAGTACGTTCTTCAGTGAAGAAAATGTGCGATGATTGTAAAGTCATCAAGCGTAAAGGGATTGTGCGCGTAATCTGCAAAACCCCAAAACATAAACAAAGACAAGGATAAGCATGGCACGTATTGCTGGTGTGGACTTACCTAAGAAAAAACGTTTGGAATATGCATTAACTTATATCTATGGTATCGGTTTACATACTTCACGCAAAATTTTGGATGCTACAGGGCTCGATTACAACAAGCGTGTATTCGAACTCAGCGAAGATGAAGCGGCAACGCTAGCTAAAGAGATCCGAAGCAGCGGTATCGCTGTAGAGGGTGACCTTCGTAAACAAGTTGCTATGGATATTAAAGCGTTGATGGATCTTGGTTCTTACCGTGGTCTTCGTCACCGTAAAGGTCTCCCATGCCGTGGTCAAAAAACCAAAACCAATGCACGTACACGCAAAGGTAAGAAGAAAACTGTCGGCTCAGTTACAAAGTAAGGGATTAGAGTATGGCAAAAAGAAAAGCAACCCGTAAAAAAATTGTAAAAAAGAATATTGCGCGAGGTATCGTTCATATCTTGGCATCATTCAATAATACCCTTGTAACGGTAACGGATGAAATGGGTAATATGATCGCATGGAGTTCGGCTGGTGCCCTTGGTTTCAAAGGTTCTAAAAAGTCAACTCCGTTTGCTGCGCAACAAGCAGTAGAATCTGCGCTCGAAAAAGCAATGGTCCACGGAATTAAAGAAGTGGGAATTAAAGTTCAAGGTCCAGGTTCTGGCCGTGAAACAGCAGTTAAAAGTGTTGGTGCGATTGAAGGTCTCCGTGTTTCTTTCATGAAAGACGTTACTCCACTACCACACAATGGATGTCGTGCGCCTAAGCGCCGACGAGTCTAAGGAGTTTAGCAATGGCAAGATATAGAGGACCCGTAGAAAAAATCGAAAGAAGATTCGGTGTTAGCCTTGGTTTAAAAGGTGAGCGTCGTCTTGCAGGTAAAAGTGCCCTTGACAAACGTCCTTACGGACCAGGACAGCACGGTCAACGCCGTACAAAAATTTCTGAATACGGTACACAGCTTCGCGAAAAACAAAAAGCGAAATTCATGTACGGTTTGAGCGAAAAACAAATGCGTTCATTGTTCGGTGAAGCAAAACGTCGTACAGGTAACACCGGTACGAACTTGGTAATGCTTCTTGAGCAACGTCTTGACAATGTTGTTTACCGTATGGGATTTGCAACGACTCGTCGTTTTGCACGCCAATTGGTAAACCATGGTCACGTATTGGTTGACGGGAAACGTGTTGATATTCCATCTTACCGTGTAAAACCGGGTCAAAAAGTGGAAATTCACGAGAAAAGTAAAAAGAACAACCAAATCGTTCGCGCGATTGAGTTGACCAACCAAACCGGTCTTGCGGCATGGGTTGACATCGATCAAGAGAAAGCGTTCGGTATTTTCACACGTCTTCCTGAGCGTGAAGAGGTTGTTATTCCTGTTGAAGAACGTCTAATCGTCGAGCTTTACTCGAAATAATCATTAAAGAAAGGGCGTTCAGCATGAAAAAAATTAAGACATCACCGCTTCTTCCGAAAGAGTTTGTCGTCGAGCAAATCAGCGCGAACGAAGCGAACATAATTGCTTATCCGTTTGAAACCGGATTTGCAGTTTCACTCGCCCATCCGATCCGTCGCTTTTTGCTAAGCAGCTCGGTTGGATTCGCACCGATCGGTATTAAAATCGAGGGTGCTAAGCATGAGTTCGACTCAGTGCGCGGTATGCTCGAAGACATTTCGGATTTCATCATTAACCTCAAAGGGATCCGTTTCAAATTGAAAAACGGTCTTAAAGAGAAAGAGATCACTTACAGTTTTGCAGGCCCTTGTGAAATTAATGGAAGTGATTTGGATAATGACGATGTCGAAGTGGTAACCCCAAATTCATTCTTGGCAACATTGAATGAAGATGCGACGTTAACGTTCAGCATTAAAATTCATCAAGGTATCGGATACGCTCCGAGCGAAGATGTACGTGATATTTTGGGTGATGGATACATTGCGTTGGATGCCTACTTTACACCGGTTCGCCGTGCAACGTATGCTATTGAAAACGTTCTTGTTGAAGACAACCCGAATTTTGAAAAAGTCGTTATTAATATCGTTACCGACGGACAAATTTCTCCGGTAGACGCTTTTAAAAATGCATTAGAAGTAATGTACGCTCAAATGGCTGTATTTAACAGCGAAGTGAGTATCAAAGCTCCTGCTACAACTGAGCGTGGCGATGAACATCCTGAACTTAAACGTTTGGGTGCACGTATTGAAGACCTTGGTTTAAGCGCACGTAGCTTCAACTGTTTGGATCGCTCAAACATCAAATACATCGGTGAAATCGTAATGATGAGCCAAAATGATTTGAAAGAGGTTAAAAACCTCGGCAAAAAATCGTTTGAAGAGATTTTAGAAAAAATCACTGAATACGGTTATGCTGTCGGGCAAGATTTGGCTGATGATCTCATCGGCGCAATCAAAAAGAAAATCGAAGCTGAATAATTTTATTATTTAGCTTTTGGGCTTACTGCCGAAGTAAACCCAGTGTTAACGCAGATAAAGGGACGAGTTCCTTTATCGTATAAAAATTATAGATAGGAAGTATCATGAGACATCGTCACGGATACCGCAAGCTAGGTCGAACGAGCGCACATCGTGAAGCTTTGTTGACCAACCTTAGCATTGCGTTGATTGAACACGGTAAAATCGAAACTACGTTGATTAAAGCAAAAGAACTTCGTTCATTTGCTGAAAAATTGATTACAACTGCACGTGCCGGTGATGCTAATGCTCACCGTGCAGTGTTTGCTGTATTGCAAAACAAAGAAGCGACTAAATTGCTTCTTAACGAAGTTGCCCCTAAATACACCGAGCGCAACGGCGGGTATACCCGTATCGTTAAAACTCGTATCCGCCGCGGTGATGCTACACCAATGGCGTACATTGAACTCGTTTAACGAGTTCAATAACCCATCATCCCCTTAAATCGAGCTTCACTCGAAAACTACCCTTTTCGCATTAGTACATGTTTAGTCCACTTCTTATACTATAACGCCATATTTGAGCTTTAAAAGGTACGATAACCATGATTCCATTTAGTGATGAAGAATTGATTCAACCGGTTCGGAATGTCATTGACAAAATTCGTCCCAATCTTGCATTAGACGGCGGAGATATAGCATTTTTAGGTGTAAAAAATGGTACAGTATATGTACAACTTCAAGGTGCGTGCATTGGATGCTCAAGCAGTGGAAATACTTTGAAATACGGTGTTGAACGTCAGTTACGTATGGATATCCATCCGGAATTACTCGTAATCAATGTGCCTCAAGGTATGGAACATCAAATCGACGCACTATAATTTAGTCTGATTGTGCCGATATTAATATAAATTAGGAGGGATCAATAATGAAAACAACCAATTTAACCAAAACCCTCAAACAAGCAAACGAACATTTTTTGGCGGGTCAATATACGGATGCTTTGCGTGATTACTCTTTGGTTTTAAAAGATTTTCCCGATTCCAAAGAAGCGTATAACGGGGCGATACTCTCGGATATGGCGATGAGCGGTGAGAGTGCGGGGGAAGCACTTTTTGATTACTATACGATATTACGAAGTGAAGACACCGAATCGGCTGACATCATTATCTCTGAGATTTTAGAGACAATGGATGGGACAATGGAGCAACTTTCAGGACTGTTTGATGAGACGATCAAACAGCGTCTTGCCTATGAAGACGGGATTATGTATACCGAATTCAAAGAGTTGGTAGAAGATGATAAGGATTTCAACCGAATTTTTGAAAATATTATGTTTTCAACCCGTGTTATTATTACCGAAAAAGAGGACTTCGTCGATTTTCTGGACAATTTGATCGATCATGGATATCAAGAGATGGCACTGAGTTATTTAGAAAGTGCTCTCGGGGTCTATCCGAATGACCGACAGCTTCGAAATTTATTACGACGATTAGCCAAAGGGAAAAGCATTGAAAATTGAGATTGAAGCCCAGCCTTATCGATTTATAACTGAAAACTCAGGCGATTGCAGCGCTGAGTGTGCTTTTTTGCTTACAAAGCAAAATGAGAAATACAAAGAAGATGCCATGGCGCGCGGTGCGCACTCGATTATAACTCCCGAAGAGTGTTGGAGTGTTTTCGGATTGAACCGACTATCCGTTATCGGAATTACGGGGACAAACGGTAAAACGACAACGGCCAGTGCAATTTATTCTTTACTGCTCGATTTAGGTCATAAAGCGGCAATGCAGGGGACACGCGGATTCTTTATGAATGACGCACTTGTGGAGGGTAAAACACTCACTACCCCGAGCGTACTCAATACCTATCGTCATATGGCTCACGCAATTGCATCAGGTTGCGAATATTTTATTATGGAAGTAAGCTCTCACGCCATTGAGCAGGAACGGATTGCAGGGATACAATTCGGGTTAAAAATCTTGACCAACATTACCCAAGACCACCTCGATTACCATGAAAGTATCGAAGAATATACCCGTATCAAAAATCTCTTTTTTCAAGACGAGACAAAGAAACTTATCAACAAAGATGAAGCCAAAGCACAATTCAATATCAAAAATGCGTTTACCTATGGAATCGAAAACCCTGCTACCTATAAAATTATCGCCTATTCTCTAAATAACGGTGTCAGCGGCGTACTCAAACATTTTGAAGAACATGTTCCGTTTGTCACCTCGTTGCACGGTTTCTTTAATTTATACAACATAACGGCAGCTATGGCGGCAGTTCACTTGGTAAGCGGTGAGAGCTTAGAGAAAATTGCCGATGCGGTCGAAAATTTCGGTGGAGTCAGCGGACGAATGGAAGTGGTGAGTGAAAATCCTCTTGTCATTGTTGATTTTGCCCATACTCCGGATGGGATGGAGCAGGTACTTAATGCCCTTAAAGAGAAAGAGGTATTGGTAGTGTTCGGTGCAGGCGGTGATCGTGATCGAACCAAACGCCCGATGATGGGGAGAGTTGCGAGTGCCTACGCTAAAAAAGTTTATGTTACCAGCGATAACCCTCGCTTTGAAGATCCTGATACTATTATTGAGGATATTTTGGCAGGTATCGAAGATAAAACCAATGTCTCTGTTGACGTTAACCGCCGCAGTGCGATTGCCCAAGCACTTCGTGAACGCAGCGGTGATGAAGTGGTTTTGATTTTGGGTAAAGGGGATGAGACGTCGCAAATTATTTACGACCAGCATCTCCCCTTTGATGATCGTGTTGTTGCGAAAGAGTTATTGGCACAATTATAAATTGCCCTAAAGCTCCCCTTAAACAGTGTGACTGCATAGCGGAGCTTAATAACCAAACGTTTATTTTGGCTATAATGCCGTAATTATTTTCAGGTGAATGAACTCACCGAATCCATAAGGAGTAGCCGATGGGTCTTCCACAACCGGCGTTTTATATCTTCAAGTGTGAACAAAGCTCTCCTCCGGGGATGCCAAAACCGAGTTGTGTCAATCCGCAAACTCAGGATTTGTTTCAGCATTTGGCACAAACTCTAATGCAAAAAGGGTTGATTGCAACCGTACAGCCGATTCGTACCTCATGTATGAATCGTTGTAATGTGGGACCTATTATGCTCGTAGAACCGGGTCACGTGATGTATGCAGGACTTACAAAAGCAAAAATAGATGAAATAATTGATCGTCATATCATAGGCGGTGAAGTGGTTCAAGAGTACGTTATCCCATCAGAATTATGGGATGCACCGATCACTCCATCAGATATGATGAAGCAGATGGGTAGATAAACCATGTTGATCGAAATGCTTTACAGTAAAATCCACCGTGCTACGGTAACGGATGCAAATCTTAACTATGTCGGTTCGATTACAGTCGATGAAGAGCTTTTGGAAGCTTCAAAAATGCGTGTAGGTCAAAAAGTGGAGATCCTTAATATTAATAACGGTGAGCGCTTTTCAACCTATATTATTCTCGGTGAGCGGGGACAGCGCGATATTTGTCTAAACGGTGCAGCGGCACGTAAAGTACATAAAGGTGATAAAATTATCATTGTTGCCTATGCAACCTACAATGATCACGAGCTTGAGAACTATAAACCTACGGTTGTTTTGGTCGATGATGAGAACGCTATCACCGATGTAATCGAGAAGATATAAGCTCCCTCATGCTACACTTTCGCTAAAAATAGTGAGATTAACTATGGAGCAGTTTGAAGCATTTTTGGGGTTACACCTTCCTAGTGTTTCCTCTTTTCACCCCCATTATGAGGTATCTTTGCGTCAAATGCTCACGGGAGGGGGGAAACGGTTTCGTCCGGCACTTCTTTTAGGGGTCGTTAGAGCGTATAACCCTCTTTTAACCCAAAGTGCATACCATGCCGCATTGGCGATTGAACTGCTACATACCTATTCTTTGATTCATGATGATCTCCCCGCAATGGATAACGCTGATCTGCGACGCGGTATTCCGACGCTTCATAAAACCTATGATGAAGTTAGTGCTATTTTGGCGGGTGATGCACTCAATACCTATGCCTTTGAAGTCCTTTCCAATGCTCCCTTAGCCGATCGTGTGATTGTAAAATTGGTTCGCTCTCTTGCCCACAACGGCGGAGTGAATGGGATGGTACTGGGACAGGCAATCGACTGTCATTTTGAAAACCAGCGTTTGGAATTGGATCAAGTGAAGATGCTTCATATCCATAAGACCGGAAAGCTGATTGCCGCATCTTTGCAAATGGGAGCGTTTATAGTCGGACGTGACGATATAGCTGGAGAGCTATATGATTTCGGGGTTGATTTAGGATTATTGTTTCAAATCCAAGATGATATTTTGGATGTGACACAAGATGAGAGTCAAGCGGGCAAAACGACCAATAATGATGAAGCTAAAAACAGTTTTGTCACCTTGCTCGGATATGATCGAGCAATGGACGAAGCGAATACTTTAGCCGATAAAATAACAAAGAGAATGGAAAGTTTTGATGAGAATTTGCAGCGTGAATTGTCACCAACACTTAACCACTACATTAACCGACACAAGGACTAAATCATGAGTAATGCAATGCGCCAAAAAATGGCAGATACAATCCGCTTTTTAGCGGCAGATATGGTTCAGCAAGCCAATTCAGGTCATCCGGGCGCGCCGATGGGATTGGCGGATATCGCCGTGGTTCTCTCAGAGCACATGAACCATAATCCAAAAAATCCAAAATGGCTCAACCGTGACCGTTTGGTATTTTCCGGCGGTCATGGAACGGGGCTTATTTATTCACTCTATTATCTTTGGGGATACGGATTGGAGATCAGTGACCTTCAAAACTTCCGCCAACTCGACTCCAAAACTCCGGGGCACCCTGAGTTTGGTCACACGGCAGGTATTGAGATCACGACAGGACCTTTGGGGCAGGGGATTGCCAATGCTGTCGGTTTTGCTATGGCTTCAAGTTATGTCGGAAACAAAGTAAACTCGGAAACTGCCGAATTGATCGATCAC
>DATDUY010000293.1:0-2641 GCA_035290165.1 Sulfuricurvum sp.
AGCACAATCCCTGTTCCGAACACCCTTGATAGCTCAGCACAAGCGTTATCGGAACGATCTCATCCAGTTCTCTCGTCTTCGCCAATGCGATATCGATAGAGGGAGAGGTCAGATAGACTTTTTCGCCGTCATGATCGACTCCTTCGGGGAGAACGAGGCGGTCGATGACGATACCGCTGTTTTTCTCGACGATTTTTGCGCTTACTTTGGATTGGTAGAGATAGATATCGTGACCCAATTCTATTGTGGCGTTGATCGTACATCTTTTTTTCAGATGGGCAGTTGCCTGAAACGCCTCTTCAGGCATGAGGAATTTGGGTTCAGCGAACACAAAACTGTTGAAAATCAACAAAAACATAATGATATATCTCATCTATAGTATCCCTTTTGCATAGTTCAGTCTGTTTAAAATGTTAATACTTTATCGCTTTGAATAACCCACTCTGCAAGTATCTGCATTGTCGAGGAAACGCTCTCATCGAAATAGGGCTGATTTTTAAAAAGTCCGCATCGTGCGTTGCACGTTCCGCAGGCTTGGAGGGAAATCCCCTCTTCATAGAGCTTTTTGAGCATATCCACCAAGTCGTGATCGTAGCTCTCAGGCTTTTTAATGATATCGCGAGCGAGATCGACAGCATCGTTCATCAAAAAAATATTAACCGCTTCACCGTTTTTATGAAGCGTTTTTGCCAGACGCAGAGCATTCCACGTCACATCGGAACCGTCATAGGGCTGGTGATTGAGGATAATTGTTGTCATAATCGTCTCCTTATTGCTCTTTGGTGAGTAGAGTAACCCCTAAGCCTGTCTCAATCGGATAACCTTCTTCCGCCCACCCTTTAAGACCCCCTTTGAGGTTGGTCGCATTGACGTATCCCAGTTTTTTTAGGGTTTGAGCGGCTAACGCTCCACGGCTTCCGCCACGGCAATAGGTGACGATCAGCGCATTTTTGTCTTTGATTTTATTGAGCACTTCAAATTCGAGATTTCCGCGTGTGATCGCCATTGTGCTGGGTGCATAGATTTCACCCTCTGCCCGTTGGTTCTCTTCGCGTACATCCATGACGATCACTTTTTTTTCAGCATCCAACAGCTCTTTGAGTTGTTTCGGTCCCATTTCACCCGCTTCCACTTTTGCCGCGCTAATCAGTTTTTCGGACTCTGCTTGACCTGCCATCAACGATGAACTTGTTATCAACGCTGCTATCAATAGAATTTCTTTTAACTTCATTTGGATACCCCGATACGATTATGTTATTAGCTAAATAGCTAAGTTCCGATATCATAGTACAATTATAACTCTATGTCAAGGCTCAATGAATCGGGATATAAGCAAAATGTTCGTTTTGTTTGTCGATCAGCCCGATAGTGGAGTTTGGGGTCATTTTGACGAAATCATACACATTGCTTTGATCGATTTTGAGTGTTCTCATCGTTGCTTCGCACATTAAAAATTCTACCTCATAGGTATTTGCCATTGTTGCAATCCTCTTGCTGAGATCTTCATGTGCTTTTGCAAGGGAAGCGTCGTTTTTATACGGGGAGTTTTTTAAATCTTTGATGAAAAATTTGTAGGCATCGCCATGGATAACAACGGCGACATCGAGCTTTTCGAGTTTCCCCTCATAATGAGCTTTATGATAGGCGATCCCTTGCAATACTTTTTTTTCAAACGATTCAAGTTGTCCTGTTTTTAAATCAAAAACCACTTGTTTGACCCCCTCTTCTGCGAATACCATTCCGCAGAGAGCGAAGATGAGCAACCATTTTTTCATTGATGAGCCTTTAGGGAGATTTTTATGTATTATAAAACGCAAATGTAAAAATAATGTAAATAACCTAATTAGCTAAATACAAAATAATAATAGTGTTGCTATTTAGCTAATTTGCTAATATGTGCTCCTATGTTATAATCAACCCCAATAATGCAAAGCAAAGAGTCAAAAGGCAATAGATGTTGGATATGGAACAAAAACTCAAAATTTTTAAAGCGCTCAGTAATGAGACCCGCTTTTTGATTTTTAAGAATGTTTTTACGGGTGGATATGCCTGTTCGTTGGACAAAAAACAGCCCGGTGTTGAGGTCAATCCCATCGCTACGTGTGTCAGTACCATCGCGGAACATTTTAATTTTTCTCTTCCGACCATTTCGGCGCACATCAAAGAGCTGAAAGAGGCAAAGATCATCACGGTTGAGAAAAAAGGGAATAAAGTCTATATCGAGCCAAACATCGAAACGATCCGAGAAATGGCGGGGTGTTTCCAAACACTGGTGAGTAATTTCGATAATAATAGGGAACTTTTTTTCGGTGATACTCTCGCGGTGAAATAAATTCTATTATTTATTCAATTACGATAAATCCTACTTTTTGATCCGCATGGCAACCATTGCATGAGGGTTTGACCTGCTCAAATAGTGCATGGATTTTTGTGGTGTCATTGGTACGGAGTGCATCACGAAACTGAGGATAAATACCTCCCAAAAAGAACGCTTCGGCAGATGATTTTCGTGCAGGACGGCGGATGGTTCCGTTATCGATAGCCGTTTTGATTTTCTCCCAATGATACGATGCGAGGGGATAGTTGCCCTGATTAATCGCTTTTTTCGTCGCTTCGTAGCGATATCCTACCTCCATCATCG
>DATDUY010000294.1:0-4003 GCA_035290165.1 Sulfuricurvum sp.
CGACCGATGTGCCGTGGGGGATATATGTATATGACACCCTCCGCCACCCCTCACAGCTTTATGAAGCGTTTGTTGAGGGAATTGTGGTCTTTGTCATCATCTATGCGTATCGTCATCGTAAAGCTTTTGAAGGGGAGTTAATTTTGCTTTATGGGGTGGCATACGGAATAGGGCGAGGTCTTGTCGAGTTTTACCGTGCTCCCGATGCGCAGATCGGCTATCTCTTAGGTAACTGGATGACGCTGGGTATGGCACTGAGTTTCGCGATGGCAGGAGTTTCGGCGATGATTTGGATCTACTTTCGCTCATTCAGCCGTATACAAAAAATATGAATTCCCTCTTCGTAACGGTAATCTAATTTAAATTGATGCAAATCTATAACCGATTGGGCGATATAGAGTCCTAATCCCAATCCTCCGTCTCCCCGTTCGGTAACAAAGGCCTGTAATGCCTCTTCCACCGGACGTTTAAGCGGTTCACCGCTATTTCGGATGCAGATTTTTTCATGCTCACACTCTATCTGTATCGGGAGTGAAGAGGCATGACGCACCGCATTATCGATAAGATTTTGCAAGGCACTGGTAAAGAGTGCTTCATCGACCGTAATATTTTGGTCACATCCGCGCAAATGAACAGTTTCTCGCTCAATCATCAAATTATCGAGAGCATTTTGGATCATTGAGTCGAGATTATGCGGTTGTTTGAGAACGGAATAGGCGTGCATTTTTTCAATGTCGGCCATTTGACGTATCAGGTGTTCGAGCCGTGAGAAAAGCTTGGCTAACAAGTTTCGGTTAGGGCTCGGTTCTTCGAGTTCGACGATGAGTTTCCCTTTGGTAATTGGAGTCTTTAGCTCGTGCATAATGTTGCGCAAGAAAAGTTCACGCGATTTTTTGAGCTTATTTTGTTTTTCTAACGCGTCATAAAGTGCATTGGATATCAGGGCGATCTCATCTTTGCCATTATTAGCCGTATTGAGTACTTCTTCCCCCTCTCCATAACGGCGTATTTGTTCATATAGGTGTTTGAGAGGTTTAAGATTGCTCCACAGCAGCAGATACATATTGACCAAACCTCCCAAGAGGGCAAAAAATAAAAACCAGACGAAATAGTAGGTTTTACCCTCTGCCGTATCGCGATAAAGCATGGTGCAATGCCCCTCGGCGAGTTCATAGATAAATCCGCTATCATCTTTGTAAATAGTCACTTTGACATTGCGGGAACGGAGTTTGGACTGCATCGGAGGGGGGAGCTGAATCGCTTCACATTTGGAGGATTTAGCCTCCATTACTTTGAAACCCGCTTCGGCTAACTCGTGATTTTTTTCCATACATGTTCGGGCTTTGGTCTCATCAATAATTCGGGAAAGTTCCATGGAACGGTGTGTAAGGAGATGAAACTTTTGCTGCTCCTGCTCATGCAGTGCGGAGATAAAAAGTAAAATGAGGACGATAAGGGCTAATAAAAAGAATGCGTGAAGCTTAAAAAAAACAGAGTGGCGGCGGCTGATCATAAGGTGAACTGATACCCCATACCACGGATAGAGCGGATAAGGGTAGGGTGTTTTGGATTGGGTTCGATTTTTTGGCGGATTCGACTGATGAGGACATCGATACTGCGCTCACTGCTCTCCCAGCCGATCGATTCGACATTATTAGCGATAAAATCGCGGGAGATGATTTGTTTATGGTGTTTTATCAGAAGTGATAGGAGTTCGAATTCGGCACGAGTGAGGGGAAGGAGTTTCCCTTCTTTATAGATACCGTTTTCATCAACCCGAAAAGTTTCGCTGCTGGCTTGGATGGTTTTACCGTTGATGCGGCGCAGTAGACTCTGTATTCGAGCTACCAACTCTCTGGGCTCATAGGGCTTGGGGAGATAGTCATCGGCACCGAGTTCGAGTGCGATCACTTTATCTCCCAAATCACTCCGAGCCGAGGAGATAATGATTGGGATGTCACTGCGCTCTCTGAGCGCTTTACAGACATCTAAACCATCCATATCAGGAAGGGTGAGATCGAGTAACACAAGATCGTATGATTCAATTCCCAAAGAGGCGAGTGCCGCTTTAGGATGGGCATATGCGATCACCTCCATTTGATAACGACCCAAATACTGGGTCAAAAGATCCGATATTTCGAGGTCGTCTTCAATCAAGAGGATTTTAATCATACATGCTTACTTTTGATCGCAATTTTTGCAACCCATTCCGCCCATCTTTCCTTCACCCATGTTCATACCTTTCATATCCCCTTTCATCGGGCAGTTTGAACCGGTTTGTCCCATCATCATTTGCATTCCCTCTAATCTCCCTTTTTGCTCAGGTGTAAGGATTGACATCATTTTGTCGTGCTGTTTATTATGGAATGCTTTTCCTTCTTCACGAAGTTTACTGATTTGATCTTTTTGTTTGTCGTTCAAATCTAATTTTTCCATCATAGGAGGAAGTTTTTTGGTGTCACATTCGCATTTTTGCATCATTCCGCCCATACCGCCTTTATTGCCGCACATTCCACCTTGCATACCACCTTGCATTGGGCAAGCCATTAACGCTGTTGCACCGAGGATCAGTGCGATACTTAGAATCTTTTTCATTGGGTTTCTCCATGTAATTATATTTATACTCTGACAGTATAGAGGATTCGTGTCAATCATGTAACAATCCATTGTTAACAAGATTAATGGGCTATCTCTTCACTCTGAGCTTCGGTAATTTTCATCAGGGTCAAAAAAAGTACCGTGATAGCAGGACCTATAATCATGCCCCAAAATCCGAAGGTTGCGAGTCCCGCGATAATCGCAAAAAAGATAATGAGTTCATTGATCTTCTCTTGGGGTTTGATAAGACGTTGGTTGATAATTTTGATAATAACCGGCTTAATGAAGGTATCGGCAATGATGGAAATAACAATGATCGTATAAAGGGTGATAAAGAGGGCATTTTGGGTATGTCCGAGAGAGAGTTCAAAAAGAGCAAACGGCAGCCACATTATCACTCCTCCCACGACAGGGATAAGAGAAGCAAACCCGTACATAATTCCAAACAGCAACCCGTTATATCCCATATATTGGATAGCAAGTCCGAACAGCGCCCCTTCGAAGACGGCTGTGGCAAGAATCGAATAAAAGACGACACTCATAGATGAACGCATTTCAAACATAATGAGGGTGCTCTCTTGTTGCGGGAAATGGGCGGAGCGTTTAAAAAATTCAAAAATTTCCCGTCCGTAGTAGTGGGCGATAAAATAGAAGATAAGGATAAACAAGGTTCCTGAGAGAAACGACATTGCGAAACTTCCGATCTCAGATGCGTAGGCGATAATGTTTTGTGAAAATGCGGTAGGGTCAAATCCGACCAAAGAGGCTTCGATTTTTACTTCGAGACGCGATAGGGAAGGGGGAAGATGCGTCAACCATCCTCGAAACTGCATCTCCATAGTACTCATCATAGAGGGATCGAGGTTTTGCATCATCACGGAGATGTGAAACAAAAAGTATCCCAGAGGGGCAAAAAAGAGGATTCCCAGCAATAGAGTCGATAATGCGGAAGCCCAAAAACGGCTTCTCGTGAGGTTTAGAAAAGCCATTTGAATATGGTGGGTTGAAATTGCCAAGAGTGACGCGACGATAATACTCATCCAAAACGGTGCATACAAAACATAGATTCCGTACGAGACAATGATGAGTAAGATGGGGATAAAGTACTCTTTTTTCACTAATATTCCTTAGTCCAATAAGCCGTTTTGTGGGATGCCAAATTTGAGAAGTTCGTAGGTTTTTGCCGTGGCAACCCGTCCGCGAGCTGTCCGTTCCAGATATCCGTTGGCGAGGAGATAGGGTTCTAAGACATCCTCGATTGTCCCCTCGTCTTCACTGAGTGCGGCGGCAATCGTACTGAGACCCATAGCCCGCCCTTTGGCTTCCATCAGGAATTTCAAGAGGCGGATATCCATCTCATCAAACCCGTTGGCATTGATCCCCAACTGATCGAGTGCGTAGCGGG
>DATDUY010000295.1:0-4754 GCA_035290165.1 Sulfuricurvum sp.
GGCCTCATCGAGGGGACACCGTGGTTTGTCTATTTCAGTATGGACAGCAATTATGAAGTACGCTGGGATCGTATCGGAAAAACACCGAGTGATTTAGAACTGCAAGAGCCTCTTGAGCGCGCCATAGCTGAACGTATCCGCGAAGATGCCAATGACCTTGAGCTTTATTGATTCACTCGAAATCGCTGCGGCGATACTCGCTGTTCTCATCGCCATCATCGGACATGAGATTATGCACGGATGGGTCGCTTACAAATACGGTGACACGACTGCAAAACACCAAGGGCGACTAAGTATCAACCCCCTCATCCATATCGATCCGTTCGGTTCCATCCTCGTCCCTTTGATGACTTACTTCATCCCAATGCTCATGGGTGCGTCCAGCGGCTTTTTATTCGGCTGGGCAAAGCCGGTACCTGTCAATACCCACACGGTAATTCGTAACGGCGGTTATAACGCGGCGATGCAGGTCTCATTGGCGGGGATCGCCTATAATATTTTTTTAGCAACCCTCTCCTCCGTTCTCCTCCTCTCTATGGCTCAACCGAGTGAAGCAGACGGTATCGCCTACCTTTTCGGCTATATACTTGTTATGAAGCTTCTGTTGGTCAATGTTGTCCTTGCGGTATTCAATCTCCTCCCTATTCCGGGATTTGACGGAGCTCATTTTATCACCTATCTTTCGCTGAAATATCGTATTCGTGCCGTTGCCGAATTTTTCGCCAAAGCCGAACCTTATGGAATGATTGTTATCATCATCATATTGGTTACTCCGCTGAAAATTCCGTTGGTACTATGGCCGATTCAAGCGGTCTTAAATTTATTATTGAACTAAGGAGAGTTATGAAATTTTATATTGCCACCGATCACGCCGGAATCGATTTGAAAGATTTTACCATCGAATTCCTCCGTACAAAAGGTCATGAAGTGATCGATTTGGGAGCGTTTTCCAAAGATCGCGTCGATTATCCCGATTATGCGGTTAAAGTGTGTGAACATGTCCTCGCCGATCAAGCTTCACACGGGATCTTAATTTGCGGTTCAGGAATCGGTATGAGCATTGCGGCTAACCGACACCACGGTATCCGCGCCGCACTGTGCCATGATGCCTATTCGGCTAGTGTAGCTCGCGGTCATAACGATGCTAATGTCCTCTGCTACGGTGAACGTATTGTGGGACTTGGAGTTACCGAATCGATCCTCGATGCATGGATTGCAGGGATATTCGAAGGGGGCCGTCATTGCGGTCGCGTGAACAAATTAGAGGCGATCAAAGGATAAGGTATGTTTTTAGAGTGGTCATTGCTCACGGTTGTCACATTAGGGGCACTTTTCTTTCTGGTCAAAATGTTCTATTTCCGAAGTATTACGGTGAAAGAACAGCGCACCAGCGAAATGATGAAGCTGACCCTCAAAGAGGCTGAAGTGCTGATCCGAAAATATCAGATTCAACTTCAGCGAGCGTTGGGGAATGTAGATATTCTCAGCGAAGAGCTGAATAATCTCCGTAACGAAGTCAAATCACTCAAGCAGCGTAACTCGAAACACCGTTCTGAAACCGACCGCCTCCAAAACAAAATCAAAGAGCTTGAAGGGCGCATTGACGCACTTATTTAAAAAAAGGAAACCTTTATGAATCTCACACTAAATGACAAGGCCATTTTACTCAGCGCCATTCGGGATATCCCCGATTTTCCGAAACCGGGAATCGTTTTTAAAGATATCACAACGCTCCTCTCTGATGGAGAAGCCTTCGGTGTCTTGATGCGCCATTTGCACGATCGTTACAGTAGCTATGATCTTACCCACATTGCGGGGATCGATGCGCGCGGATTTATCTTCGGTGCCGCTTTGGCACAAATGCTCGGTGTCGGTTTCGTCCCTATCCGTAAAAAAGGGAAACTCCCCTACACGACCGTATCGGAAAAGTATTCGCTCGAATACGGAGTGGATGAAGTGGAAATTCATATCGACGCATTCAGCGGTGTTGAAAAACCCCGTGTCTTGCTGATCGATGATTTGATCGCGACGGGGGGGACGGCATACGCCGCTGCCAATCTTATCAACAAAGTCGGTGCCGAGTGTATCGAAGCGTGTTTTGTGATGGGTCTTGATTTTTTGAGCGGTCAGTCAAAACTGCGTGAGATGGTAGAAGTTTATACCGTGATCGGAGTCGATTAATGTATATCCCCTCCCCTTCCAAATTTGATCCGGTTGACGGGCACTTCGGCATCTTCGGAGGACGATATGTTCCTGAAACGCTTATGCCTGCTCTACTAGAGCTTGAAGCCGCCTACAAAGAGATCCGTTTTGATAAAGCATTTTGGAGCGAAGTGGACGGTTATCTCACCGATTACGTCGGTCGTCCAAGCCCCCTTTACTACGCCGCCAACCTCTCCGAAGAGTTAGGAGCTAAAATCTATCTCAAGCGAGAAGATTTGAACCATACGGGGGCGCACAAAGTCAACAACGTTATCGCCCAAGGGTTGATGGCAAAACGGCTCGGAAAAAAGAAAGTCATCGCCGAAACGGGTGCGGGGCAGCACGGTGTCGCGACGGCAACCATCGCCGCACTTTTGGGTCTTGAGTGTGAAATCTTTATGGGAGCCAAAGACGTAGCACGTCAAGAGCTCAACGTCTTTCGGATGAAACTTCTCGGAGCCAAAGTCCACGCCGTAGAGAGCGGAAGCAAAACCCTCAAAGATGCGATGAACGATGCGATCCGCCATTGGGTTACCCATGCACGCGATACATTTTACATCATAGGTACCGTTGCGGGACCGCATCCCTACCCTATGATGGTACGTGATTTTCAGGCGATTATCGGATGTGAAGCGCGTGCGCAAATCTTGGAAAAAGAGAAGCGTCTCCCTGATTACGTCATCGCCTGCATCGGCGGTGGCTCCAATGCTATCGGAACATTTCAACACTTCCTCGAAGACAAAGAGGTTCGATGCATCGGGATTGAAGCGGGAGGACTTGGGGTCGAGACCGACAAACACGGTTGTTCCCTCCTAAAAGGGCGTCCGGGAGTGTTGCACGGTCAAATGAGCTATCTCCTCCAAGATGAAGACGGCCAAATCCTCGAAGCCCACTCGATCTCCGCAGGACTCGATTATCCGGGAATCGGGCCGGAACATGCTTTCCATAAAGACAATGATAACGTCACCTATGACAACATCACCGACGCAGAAGCTCTGGATGCGTTTGTATGGCTCAGCCGCGCCGAGGGGATTATCCCTGCCTTTGAAACCGCTCACGCCGTCGCGTATTTGAAAAAAATGACCGATATCAAAGATAAGCTCATCATAGTCAATCTCTCAGGTCGCGGAGACAAAGATATGATGCAAGCAAAACAAATATTGAATTTTGATAACTAAGGGCATTTGTGGAGCATCTATTTATTGAATGGTTGAGAGAATACGGCTACATTGTCCTTTTTGGATGGAGTATATTAGAGGGTGAACTCGGTCTTGTCATGGCGGGAATTATGTCTCATACGGGAGATATGTTTTTACCTTTTGCTATTATTGTTGGAGCACTCGGAGGGTTTGTAGGGGATCAGATCTATTTTTATATCGGGCGCTTTAACAAAAGCTACATCCACAATAAACTTCGCTCTCAACGACGCAAGTTTGCCATTGCCCATCTGTTGCTCAAAAAATACGGCTGGCCGCTCATTTTCGTCCAACGCTATATGTACGGTATGCGCACTGTTATCCCTATGGCGATAGGATTGACCAAATACTCCTCTCGCGATTTTGCCATCATCAATTTCGTGAGTGCCGTATTTTGGGCTGCACTAACCATTATCCCCGCCTATTATTTCGGAGATGAGTTACTCAAACTGCTCGCATGGATCAAAGGACACTGGTATTTTGCGATACCTCTAGCCCTCAGCATTGTCGGCGGTATCAGTTTTATGTTTAACCGCATTGAAAAAAATCTTTTGGAGAAACGCCGTGAACGTCAAAATCGTTAATCAACCTCTTACACATATAAATGCCGACCTGACATTAGAATTCGTTACACCTGCACAGCTCGAAGCCCACCCGCACCGTTCACTCTTGAACCAAGCAGGATTTAAAGCCGACCTTGAGCAGCTCTGTGCTTTGCATGAACACCGTTTGTTGGTATGCGGCATCGACAACGAAGCGAACGATGAACTTTACCGATCCGCTATGGCCTCAGCGATCAAAACCGCGATGAACTACGCCTATAGCTCCCTAAAAGTCGCACAATATACACCGAACTGTTTTAAAGCACTCATCGAGGGGGCATTACTGGGGAGCTACCGATTTGAAGCCTATAAATCGGAGCCTAAACCCTCTTCTCTGACAGACGTTATCTTCAGTAATGAAAATCATGACGGCAGTGTTAATCCACTCGAAGAATTGGAAGCGATCCTCACACAAACGACGATCATTGCCAAAGCGACCAACTTCGTCCGCACTTTGGTCAATCAAACGCCGGATGATATGACACCGCAGCAGATGGCTATCACCGCAGATACTCTGGCACAAAACAATAATTTCGAATGCACTATCCTCGATGTCAACGGTCTCGAAGATGAAAAAATGTTTGCTATGCTCTCTGTCGGACGCGGTTCAGCCCACCCTCCCCGCCTGATTCACCTCGCCTACAAACCCGAAAATCCGAAACGTGTCATCACCCTTGTCGGAAAAGGTCTCACCTACGACAGCGGCGGACTTAGTCTCAAAGCTGCTGCATCGATGGTGACAATGAAAATGGAC
>DATDUY010000296.1:0-2853 GCA_035290165.1 Sulfuricurvum sp.
AGAGGAGTGCTTTGGTAAAAGGGCTTTCATGACCGATCGCATTGGCGATCTGGACATTGCCGTTCCAGACGGTGATATCGAGTTCGCTTTGGATTTTTTTGGCTTTTTCCAAAATATCTTTAAGCTCTTGCGGATAGTAGGCTTGAGCGTTCGCGACCGAATCAAACAGTTTATTTTTCTGAAACGAAGGGCGTAGTGAGGAGCGAAATGCCAGATGAAGAGGTACCATCGCATGGCCGATCCATCCCGTACCGTTATACCCTTGATACCCTGTTGTTTTTACCGCCTGATACAGATATTCGAAACCGGCATAGTAGGTTTGGTGATCCGCATTATTGCGGGGAGACAGATACGATCCTACCGGCACATGATGAGCCGATGAAGAGGCGATAACTTCTCCTTCAGGGCTAAGAAGTTCCAATGCGATATAGGGATTTTCACGGGTCAGTTTTCGAAAAATACTTTGCAGTTCGTTTTCAAAACGGAAAATTAGGCACAGTACCCCCAGCGGCTCTTCAGTATCAGGATTGCAGACACGATACGAGTAGATGAGAGAAGGTTTATGGTGGTTGAGGTCGCTGGAAGAAAAGGTTTCGACATACCCTTGATACGTTCGAAGCGATTCTTGGATCAGGGGATCTTTGGAGTGGGTGATCGGATTGGCGTGATCGAGCTGTACGAGAACTTTCCCTTTGGTATCGAGCAATATGATGTTTTCATAGACACTGTATTTGGCGACGTATTCCCGAAAACGCTCGGTGAGTGCCTCTTTTTTTCGGATTTTAATTTCACGCATCTCTTCAGATGCGGACATATCGCTCGTGTGTAAAAAGAGGAGATAATCGCGAATGTCATCATCGGTCGCTAGAAATCCGATATCGGCGGTACGCTCAAAAAGATTACGGATCAGGATATCAATCGCCGTTTGTCCTTTGGATTCGAGTTCGTTGAGGCTTTTGTTAAAGGTCTCTTCGATAAGGCGCATCAGAGGCTCATCGAGCAAGTCTTCAAATGCTTTTCGGGTTTCGCTCGTATCCATACCGATATTGGACATCGAACCAAGGAGGGTTAGCAAATCCCATTTAGCTGATAAGGTACTCATATTTTTTTCAAAATTTTGGACATCGCTCATATAGCGGATTAGATGGTTGCGTTGCATAAGGGTTCCTAAAAGATAAAGATGTGGGTTAAATAACGGTGATAGTATAAAGAGACATGAAAAAAAAATAGAAGGATGACTGATCAAAAAATAATCATTTTTTGCTTGATTACCGTTTGATTACAACATAAATGATCGATTAACGGTCTTTTTCAGAAAATGATTCGCATGGATGTTTACGAAGAGCAACTCAGTTTCAAATTTTTGTGTTGATGAGGAGTAGAGCCTGCATAGCGTTCAAATTCAGGGTGTTCATCATAAGGATTTTGCCCTAACATCAGCAGATTATTTACCAGAGTAAAATCATTTTTTTCGGCGGTACCAATCGCCTCTTGGAGAATGTAGTTTTTTAAAACATATTTTGGATTGGTACGGAGCATTTTCGCGTGTCGCGTGTCAGTTGATAATGTATTGAGGAGCAATCTTTTATTGTAGCGCTCAAGCCATTCGTTTAACTCATTCGGGGCGAGTGTCAATGCGAGTAAAGTTTCTTTGCTGCCATCATAGCGGCTAAGGGTTCGAAAAAAAGGTGTCATATCGATATGCCCGTTTTCCATCACGTTAAATAAAGAGCGGAAGAGATCGCTGTCGCTGTCGTCTACCCCGTCAAATCCGAGTTTTGCACGTAAAAGCTCCATGAGATGAGCCGTGAAATACTCTCCGTATTTTTCGAGTTCATTTTGCAGTTTTTTTTCATGTATAAGCGGCGAGAGCGCATGGGCGAGACGCTCCAGATTCCAATAGCCGATACGGGGCTGATTCTCGTAGCTGTATCTTCCCTGTGTATCAGTATGGTTGCAGATATAACCGCTCTCAAAGGTATCGAGAAAGGCAAAAGGACCGTAATCGATAGTAAGGCCGATGGCGGACATATTATCGGTGTTCATGACACCGTGATTAAATCCAACCGATTGCCAGTGAGCGATAAGTTGTGCCGTCCGCTTAACAATCTCCGCAAACATTTTTAGGTAAGGCTCTTGGTGTCCGATCCATTCCGGAAATGATTCTTGCAGTAAAAAATCGGCTAAATTCTTGAGTTTATCATGGCGATTCGAATGGAAAAAATATTCAAAACTCCCAAATCGTATCCATGAGGGCGATAGACGCAGTACGACGGCTCCACGTTCCCAACGCTCACGCGCTACTTTCTCATCGGAAGTTATAATCGCTAATGCACGGCTGGTGGGAATGCCAAGTGCGTGCATCGCTTCACTGAGGAGATATTCGCGAATGGAGGAACGTAATACGGCACGACCGTCACCTTGGCGGGAATAGAGGGTTTGTCCGGAACCTTTTAGCTGTAAATTCCACCCCTCTGTTGAGCCTAGATTTATGGCACGACCGTCTCCGAGTCTTGGTACATAATAACCGAATTGATGACCCGCATAGCACATGGCATAAGGGCGTGATCCTCTTAAAAATAAGGTTCCGTTAAGCAGCGCTTCTATCTCATTTGTATCGAGTTGTTCAGAATCAACTCCTAAAAGTTTGGCGGCCTCGGGGTTGTAACTGACGAGGTGGGGATTTTTGAGCGGAGTGGGAGTAACTTCATGATAGAAAATAGGATCAAGTGACAAATAAGGGGCGGTAAGGGTTATGTCGGTTAATTTCATACCAGAGTTTTACCGCAAAAAGTTAAAGCTCACGGAGGGTTATGAAAGGAGTTTTATTTTTTTAGGATTCCAGCAGAAATT
>DATDUY010000297.1:0-2329 GCA_035290165.1 Sulfuricurvum sp.
TCTTGCCCGAATGTCTTTGCCACATACGCAACGACGAGTGCTTGTTCAACGCTGAGTCCGCCTCCGGCAATCCGTACCCGTATCATAAACCGTTCAGGTGTAGCGGGACGATCGAAAATACCGAAACTTTTGAGGACAAAATCTTTATCATCGTCACTGATCGACGCGTATCCGGTTTTGGAATAACCGATCAGTCGTTCCCACGCTTCGGCGGCACTAAAAGCGTCTTTGATTGATTCGGTTTTGTGCCGTTTGGCACTGCGCGCTTCATTAGCTTGAGAGAGCGATGTCATTGCATTTCTCCTTGGTTTCATAACGGTAGGTTGGGAGAACCTGTGCTAAATTGACAACATTGCCGAACACCAAAATAGCCGGTTTCGGTGCTCCTTTGGCTGCGTTGCTGAGCTCGCCGAGCGTAGTGATAACAGAGCTTTGAATTGCCGTTGTGGCATTAGAGATGATAGCAACAGGCAATGAAGCATCAATCCCTTTATCCAATGCCTCTTTCACAATCTGAGCGGTACGGCTCAGCCCCATGAGTACAACGGTGGTGTGATCAGAGATGCCTAGCATTGGAATCCATGAAAGATTTACCCGATCTCCTGAGAGATGGGCAGAAACCACGGAGACACCCGTACTGATACCGCGCGCAGTGGGGGCGATTCCTACGGAGAGCGGGGCAGAAAAGGCTGATGAAATTCCCGGGATTACTTCGGTCTCAATATTGTTTTGAGAAGCGTATATAGCTTCTTCCGTACCACGGCCAAAGATGTAGGGATCACCGCATTTTAGGCGTCCTACCGTGAATCCTTGCAGCGCATATTCACTAATCATTGCATTGATCTGATCCTGAGGAAAACTGTGTTTCCCTTTCTCTTTTCCCACAAACACTATTTTGGCTCGTGAAGGAATAAGTGCGATGATTTCCTCCGTAAGAAGATGATCAATAAGGGCAATGTCAAGTTTCTCAATTGTTTTAAGTGCTTTAAGGGTGAGCAGATCGGCATCGCCGGGTCCGCACCCGATTAAATATAATTTTCCGTTCATAGGATATTCCTTATTAGGACTTTTTTGTCTTTAAAATAATAGTGTAAAATGTCAATAAGAAAAACAAATTTTTGTTTATTTTTTAATCAGTTTGTTGAGAAGGATTTTAAATGGCACTTTTCCCCATGTTTGTCGATTTAAAAGATCAAGATTGCTTGGTTATTGGAGCAGGGGAAGTGGCTTTGCGAAAAATCGAGCAATTGGTAAAATTCTCACCGACCTTGAGTGTCATTGCCCCCGATATCCATGAAGAGATTCGTTCTCTTGCTCTTCAATACCCAATTATACTCCTAGAAAGAGGATATGAAACTGGTGATTTAGAGGGGCGTTTTTTGGTCATCGGTGCATTGGATGATATCAAGGAACAGGAAAGAATTTATGAAACGTGTATGGCAACCAAAACCCCCGTCAATTGCGTCGATTCTCCCGCATTGTGCAGTTTTATTTTTCCGGCATTGATTGTCGAAGGGGATTTATGTATCGGGATCAATACGGCGGGGAGAGCGCCTGCGGTGAGTTCGGCGTTACGCCAATACCTGAGTAAACTGATTCCGCCTAAAATAGGAGAACTCATCGATCACGTTCATGCGATTCGTCAAAGTGAACCGGTTGGGAAGGCACGGCAGGAGAAGATTATTCAAGTATGCCGTGATTTTTTTGACCGTATTAAGGGCTGAATTATTCGTCTTCTTTGGCGAACTTAGAATATAGAAACTCGATGATCGCGCCACGGCATCGGAGATACTCGGGATTGTTCTGCAATTCCAAACGAATCCGCGGACGAGGAAGGTTAACCTCCAGTATCTCTCCGATGGTCGCCTCAGGACCGTTGGTCATCATGATGACCCGATCACTGAGAAGCACCGCTTCATCCACATCATGGGTAATGATGATGACGGTATTGCCTGTCTGCATTTGAATCCGCATCAAATGATCTTGGAGATTGGCTCTTGTGAGTGAATCAAGGGCACCGAAGGGCTCATCCATCAGCAATACTTTCGGCTGGATGGAGAGGGCACGGGCGATACCGACACGCTGTTTCATCCCTCCGCTGATCTCACCGGGATATTTGTCTTTGGCATGATCCAGATTGACCATGTTGATGTATTTCATCACATGATCGCGGATTTCGCTGTTACTGAGATCTTCACCGAGAACTTTGCGTACCGCCATTTCGATGTTTTGGTAGACACTTAGCCACGGCAAGAGCGAATGGTTTTGAAACACCACGGCACGTTCCGGTCCGGGGGCGAGGATATGTTTGTCTTCGAGCAAAATTGTC
>DATDUY010000298.1:0-4186 GCA_035290165.1 Sulfuricurvum sp.
TTCGGAGAGCTTTTTATGGGCGATACGGCTGGTTAACCCGGCTTTACGGGCAGCACGGGAAAAAAGTCCTTTCGAACTGTTGGGAGCAAACAGTTCAGGAGTGCTCTCACCCGGTTTGAGCGGCAAATCGGAAGTTAACGCTTCGGCACTGTAAGGTGTATGATACAGTTTGGTAAAAAGGACCAGACATTTTAATAACGGATCGGTTTTATCATCGTATGTGAGGCTCATTGATCACCCTTATGTATTGCTTTCATCGGTTTTTATCTTCCCTTTTGCGATTCTTCTAATAGTATCCCTAACTCTTTAAGCCGCTCATCCAGCGATTTAGCTTTTAGCGGAGGAAGCAATAAGTGCTCACCCTTTTGTTTTTGAACACATCGTTTTTTCCAATACAATGCTTTCTCTGTGTTTTTTGCCGTCCCTATCCCTTGCTCATACAGGTGCACCATCTTGCACTGAGACTCTTTATCCCCTAAACGTGCCGCTTTGAGATAGTAATCATACCCTTTTTGATTACTCAAATTCGTAACACTATTTATAGAAACATTACTCTCAATTGTATTCATTTTAATGGTCGGTATCATAGGGTATTCTCCGACAGAGGGGGCAAACTCGCGATTACTGTCGATGGGATCAGACGATACCGTTGCGCTCTGGTTGTCCGTCTCAATGTTGAAATAGGTTACTAACTCATTTTTTGCCGCTAACACACGGAAAAAAGAGTAGAGAAGATCATACTCATTTTCAATCGCTTTGCGACGAGCCGTACTGTATTCATTTTCAGAATCCAAAAGATCAATTAAACTTCGTCGCCCCAAATCGAACTCTTCATGGTAAAAATGCGTTTTATCAAAATTCGCTTCACGATAGAGATCCAAAAAAGGTTTTTGACGATTAAAGACGGTATAGGCGTTATAGGCTATCGCCATTTTTTCCATAACATCCCGCTTCAGTGATCTGAGATGTTCCATTGCATTATAGGTTTGGCTCAACCCCCGTTTAACCCGTGCTTCATCGCCCCCTCCGTTATAGAGGTTATAGCTCAACGTCACCATAGCGGCAGCCGTTTTATCAATATTTCCGGTACCGTTAGCGTTATCATACGTACGAGAGTTAAGTTCCGCATCAACTTTCGGATAATAGTTGCTCCGCTCCACACCGACCGACTCTTTAGCACTTTCCACTTCCGAGATACCGACCATAACCGATGCATTTTTTTGAACCGCATCCGCCATCGCTTCTTCAAGTGTTCGTGGAAGCAAAGAGGAATTTATAGATGGTTTCTGAAGTGTTTTAATATCAGGATAACGTCCCATTAACGTGTGCAATACACTCGCTGCATCGTTATAGTTGTTATCTTGTGTCAACGTATTAACATAACTGAGCGAGAGCTTCGCCAATACTTCTTTATGATCCGCTATCCGTCCCCCGCCTGCTTCCACTCGTAAAGTAACTTTTTGATAAATTTTTTCATGGACTTTTGCGTTATCTCGTTCAACTTCCAAGAGTTCATGCGCTTTAAGTACATCTAAATACCCTTTGATCAAACGCAACGAAATATCATTGACTTTCTCTTCATACTCATGCGATTTCATTTGAATATTATGACGTTTAACTCTCATTTCCGAATCACTCATAAAACCGGAAAAAAGGTTTTGAGAGAGGGTTATATTGGTATTCACCGTTTTAAATTCACGACTTTCAAAACCGGTCATCTGAGTGTTTGCACGCTCTTTTGCCAGAGAACTTCGAACATCCAGCTTCGGTAAATAGCCTGAGCGGGAAATATCGAGTTCATGATACGCCGTAGAAAGCTCTTGATATTTTTGCTGTACTTCAGGATTTGTATTGAGACTCTCGTTCAGTGCTGATTTCAAATCAAGGGCATAAAGATTTATCGAAGCTACTGCTAAATAGATTCCGAAGATAGTAGGAAATGAAAGTGTTTGTCTGCCCATATAGGTTCCTATTCTTTACTATTATTGATAAAAAAAAATAAGTTAAAAAAAATTAGTCACACATTATAACATACGAAATGGGGTAAAGAGAAAAAAAAAGAAAAAGAGAAAAAAAAGAAAATATCTGCTCCCGAAGGAGAGATTTAAATGCGAGCGTAACTAACGCTAATGCACGCTTTGAGGGCAGAGAGTTCTTTAAGAGTTTTATCGCTAACGGCAGAATCAACCATGATAACCGCCAATGCTTCGCCGCTCTTATTGCGACCGAGACGGAAGTCGGCGATGTTGACTTCGTGTGCGGCAAGCAAAGTCCCCACTTGTCCGATAACACCCGGTACATCGGTATTTTTGAAAAGGATTATGTTCCCTTTCGGTTCAACATCGACGCCGAAACCGTTGATATCGACAATACGCTGAACATCGTCATTAAACATTGTTGCACTGATCTCGATAACATCTTTATCTGTTGTCAAACGAACCGTTACGAGATTTTTATACACCGGACTCTCAGGAAGTGATTCGGTTTCAACTTTAATACCGCGCTCTTTTGCTACGAAATCGGCATTAACATAATTGATAGTATCACCTGAAATATCCGCTAAAGCTCCCACGGTAACAAAAGTTGCCAATGAGTTAACATACTCAGCGATATCACCGCGTCCGCTTACTTTGACCCCTACAATCGGTGATTTGTTGATTTGAGCCGCCAAGAAGCCGATTTTTTGTCCCATTTCCAAAAACGGTTTCACAAATGAAGGGATTTTGCTCTCGTCAATCGGCAAGTTCATCGCGTGAGGATACGCAATACCTTTTGCCGCTTCGATTGCTTGCTGGGCTGCTTCTACCCCAATGTTATATTGTGATTCGTATGTATTGGCACCCAAATGTGGAGAAACACAGATGTTATCTAAATCAAGAAGTTTATGATCCGTTGCCGGTTCTTTGTTAAATACATCGATCCCTGCAAAACGGACTTTACCTGATTTAAGACCCTCATAAAGGGCATCTTCATCGTACAAACCGCCGCGTGCACAGTTGATAAGTACCACTCCGTCTTTCATCTTGGCGATTTCATCGCTGCCGATCATTCCGACGGTCTCTTTGTTTTTTGGAGTATGGATAGTGATGATATCACATGCTAAAATATCTTCAAAATTAGTCGTGTATTTGGCACCGACATCGGTCGCTTTGGAAGGGTGGATATACGGGTCATACGCGATAACGTCCATCTCAAATGCTTTCGATCGGATACCGACACGGCTACCGATGTTTCCAAAGCCGATAACACCCAGTTTTTTACCTTTGAGCTCATATCCGTACCATTTTTCACGTTTCCAAATACGTTGATTTTTCAAATGATCATGAGAGTACGGGAACATACGCATACAAGAGAGCATATGGGTCATCGTGAGTTCTACTGCAGCAATGGTATTCGCTGTAGGGACATTCATAACGATAATCCCCTCTTTAGAACATCCCGGGATATCAACATTGTCCACACCGACACCGGCACGGACGACCGCTTTTAGCTTACCCTTGGCCGCTTCGATAAATTTATCATCAACATCGGTAGAACTACGGGTAATAGCGACATCGGCCTCTCTGATCACATCCAAAAGAGCTGTTTTGTCCATATCGGCAGCAAAAATCATCTCAATTTTGTCATCACGTCGAAGAATATTGAGCCCCTCTTCGTGAATATGATCACAAACGACAATTTTAAATTTTTCCATTATTTTTCCTCTGTAAACGGCGCCACAGTCGCCGTGATTTGGTAGGTTTTTAGTTTTGTTACAAGAGATTGCAGTTGAAACTGATCGGTTGAATCAACCGTGATACGTTTTATATCCTCATTATTTTGCATAACATAAGGGAGTGCATTTTTTTTGAGTTCTTCTATAACCTGCAAAAGTTCGTCCGAACCCTGAGGTTTGATTGTGAGTCTGTACATTTCAGCTACAGCGCTCTCACCACCCATATCCAGATTCAACGTCACTTCATTAACCGGATAGAAGTATCCGCTCTCCTCCGTAGTGGAAAAATGGCTGATCCAGCTTCCAATTTTCCCTTTAAGTCCCTCAGAGGATTCTACTTTATCATTATTCTCTATCGGACTCATATTGGGTGCAGAAGGATTTATCTGTACCAAAAATAAGACGATGAAAAGTGCTACCGCAAAGGCTATAAGGGGAAACAGCCAAAAAGCAGCACGTCTCATTGAATTT
>DATDUY010000299.1:0-4934 GCA_035290165.1 Sulfuricurvum sp.
CGGAGCCCGTACCAGCTGTGAGGGCTCATACCTTTTCCAACACTTTACCCGTCACGTAGTAGGATCTCCGCACGTCGATAACTGCGCCCGCGTCTGTCACTCCCCCTCGCTTAAGGGGATGCGTACGACGATCGGTGAGGGGGCAATGACCAATCCGTTTGATGATATCTATGAAACCGAGTTTATGGTAGTGATGGGTTCCAACACGACCGAAGGTCACCCAATCGTTGCTAACCGTATGCTTGATGTGATAAAACAAAAAGAGGTAGAATTGGCGGTTCTGGATGTGCGTCGTATTCAGCTCTCCAAATCCGCAACGCACCATTTGAGTATCCCTTATGAAGCCAATCTGATGATGCTCAATATGATGGCGTATGTCATACTTTCCGAAAACTTGGTCAATGCTGAGTTTGTTGCTTCTCGAACCAAAGGGTATGAGGAGTATAAAAGCTCTATCCTCAATGACCCCTATGCCAATCCTGAATATCTGCTCCAAATATCGGGATATGAATCACTCGTCGAAGAAATCCGCACCGTTGCCCGAAAATATGCAACCCGCAAGAGTCTCTTTTTCTGGGGGCTTGGGATTACGGAGCATTTGGACGGCTCTTACGCCGTTATGGCGATTACCCATCTCGCAATGCTGACGGGAAATATCGGTAAGCGGGGAGCGGGGTTGATGCCGCTTCGGGGGCAAAACAACGTACAGGGAACCTGTGATGTGGGGATGTTGCCGTATTATGCACCCGATTATCAACCGCCAAAAGAGGTGGGGATGATGACCCCCGATCTGATCAATGCCATGATCGAGGGGAAGATCAAAGCCCTTTATAACATCAGCGAAGATATCGCCCATATCCACCCGAACCAAAACAAAGTCCACACCGCGCTCGGCAATCTCGATCTTTTAGTTGTCAATGAACTCTTTGATAATGAGATTACGAAATTTGCCGACATCATTTTCGGGGTTAAAAGCGCGTATGAAAAAACGGGTGTGTATGTTAATGCTGAACGACGTCTCCACCTCTCTCAACCGCTGATTAACGTTATGATGCCTGATGATTGGGAAGTGATCGCCGAAATCTCCAAGCGTTATGGAACCGATCTAGGATTTAAAAACTCTCGTGATGTATGGGAAAAGGTCAGAGTTGACGCTCCGATCCGTTTCGGAGGGGCGAGTTATGAAAAGCTCGAAGCTAATCGCTTGCGCGGATTGCAATGGCCGGTGCAGGAAGAGGATTTGCCGGTATTGCACATCGATACGTTCCGAACCAAAGATGGCTATGGGACGTTCCACTATCATCAATATACCCCTCGTGGTCAGGTTGCAGAGTTGCTAAGTCACGGTACTCATGAGGGGTATTACCTCACAACCGGACGGATTTTGGTTCATTACAATAACGCCGCCCAAACCAAAGCGTGCGATAAACTGAGTAGTTCTCATAGTGAAGATACGTTGCTGGTGAGTGTCGAGGATGAAGATTTTTTCGAGTATAAAGATTTTGTCGTCCTCAAAAGCCAATACGGACAAAGTGCTCCATTGCGGGTAAAAGTGAGCTCAACGGTTAAAAAAGGGACACTGTTTACGACGTTTCACCATGCCAAGAGCAATATCAATTTCCTCTTCGGAGATGAGTGTGATGAGCTGATTAAAACAGCACAGTTTAAATCGATCAAAGTCGAGGTGATTAAACCCGACTATCTGGATTGAGTATGCACACACGTGCCAAAGGCAATATTGCCGAAGAGCGCGGGTGTGAGTATCTCCGAAATCACGGGTGTCGGATTATCGATCGAAATGTGTATAACCGCTTCGGTGAAATCGACATTATCGCCATTCGAGACAATGTAATCCATTTTGTCGAAGTAAAAAGTGCTCAAAGTTACGAGCAGGCAGTCAACAACATAACCCCCTCAAAACTCCAAAAATTAAACCGTACCATCCAAACCTACCTTCAGCAAAAACGTCTTAACTTGGATTATTGTATTGATGCTCTTATCGTTACCGATGAGGGAATTGAGTGGATTGAAAATATAACCCTCTAAACTCCTTTTCCCTGAGAAAAAATGTGAGAGTTATGTAATAAGTCATTTTAAAGATTGTGGCGTTATAATGACCCTATATAAACATTGAATTCAAGGAAATCACATGGCTAAATACACAGAATTGACAGTATCTAATTTTGACGAAATTACCAAAGAGGGTGTCTCATTGGTCGATTTTTGGGCTCCTTGGTGTGGACCTTGCCGTATGATCGCTCCGGTTATCGAAGAATTGGCGGCAGAATTTGAGGGAAAAGCAAATATTTGTAAAGTGAATACGGATGAAGAGCAAGATATCGCAGTTAAATACGGTATTCGCTCTATTCCGACTATCCTTTTCTTCAAAAACGGTGAAGTGGTTGAACAAATGGTGGGTGCTGCGTCTAAGCAAGCATTTGCTGATAAACTTAACGCGTTGCTGTAACCGTCGTTTTTCGCTTATTTGCCCTTTTGGGCAAAACCTCTATCTTCATCTAAAACTTTTCTAAAACCTTTTTTTCTTTAATTCTCTTTTGGTGCGCCTCAACAACAAATGTGTATGATATGCCAAATAAAAAAGCGGAGGCTTTGGATGTTGGATTGTGCAATCATTGGGGGAGGTCCTGCGGGGCTTACTGCCGGCTTATACACTACGCGGGGTGGATTAGAGAATGTCACAATGTTTGAAAAAGGCCTTCCGGGCGGTCAAATCACTATGAGCTCGGAGATCGAAAATTATCCCGGTGTTACCGGCCATATAACGGGGATGGATTTGATGACCCCTTGGCCGGAACAATGCCAACGCTTTGGACTGAAACATGAGATGTCTGAAGTGACCCGTGTATCACGTCGTGAAGACGGTATTTTTATGATTCAAAAATCGGACGGTTCCTCCGATGAAGCTAAAAGTGTGATCGTCTGTACCGGATCTGCTCCGAAACGTGCCGGATTTACCGGGGAAGATACTTTTTTTGGGCGCGGAGTTAGTACGTGTGCTACGTGCGATGGATTCTTTTACAAAAACAAAGAGGTAGCGGTAATCGGCGGTGGGGATACTGCGTTGGAAGAAGCCCTTTATTTGGCAAAAATTTGTACCAAAGTCTATTTGATCCATCGTCGTGAGAGTTTTCGCTCGGCTCCCAATACGATAGCACGGGTTAAAGAGGCAGCCAACATTGAGCTGGTGTTGAACGCTATTCCTGAAGAGGTATTTGGCGGATCGATGGGGGTTGATGGGATTCGTGTGAAACTTGAAGACGGTTCACTACGTCAAATCGATGTTCCGGGAGTATTTGTTTTTGTCGGTAATAATGTTAATAATCAAGTATTGATCCAAGAAGACGGTTCTTTTTTATGTGACATGACCCCATGGGGAGAGGTAAACGTTGATTTGAGTATGAAAACCTCGGTTCCGGGTCTATATGCGGCAGGGGATATGAGAGAATCGGCACCGAAACAAGTGGTTTGTGCAGCAGGTGACGGTGCCGTTGCCGCACTGCAAGCGATCGCGTATGTGGATGGACATCAATAGCTTTTAAACACTATGAGTGTAAAATGTCATCAGAATAATGCAGTATAGGGATTGTCCATAATGATAAGAGCAGGTGTATTTGGCGCGGGCGGGCGTGTCGGGAAACTATTGATTGAAGATTTACATCATGAAAGTGAAATTTCATTGGGTGCGGTCTATGTCCGTAATGAACTCAATTTCTCCATCGATCCTTCGGTCTTGGTAACGAACGATATGGCGACGTTGCTTAAGGGTTCGGATGTCATTATCGATTTTTCATTGCCGGAAGCAACACAGGTTTTGCTCGAACGTGCGATTGAGCATCCTAAGCCTTTGGTAATCGGGACAACGGGTCTGGATACCCATCAGATGAATCTTCTTAAAACAGCGAGTGAATCAATGCCGATTCTTTACGCAACGAATATGTCTCTCGGTGTTGCCCTCCTCAATCAACTGGTACATATGGCTTCCAAAACACTCGACGGGTTCGATATTGAAATCGTCGAACAGCATCATCGTCATAAAAAAGATGCTCCGAGCGGTACGGCGTTGACGCTGGCTCACTCAGCAGCAGCGGGAAGAAATCTTGATCTTGATTCGGTACGTGTCAGCGGACGTAACGGGAATATCGGTGAGAGAACCAAAGATGAAATCGCCGTAATGGCATTGCGCGGCGGTGATATCGTCGGGCGTCATACGGTCGGGTTTTACAATGAGGGTGAATTCATTGAACTTCACCATACGGCAACCAGTCGCAACACCTTCTCTAAAGGTGCTATTCGTGCCGCAAAATGGTTGGCCGGAAAACCAAACGGTCTTTACAGTATCCAAGACTGTTTAGAACTAGCATAAGGAAACAAAAGTGCGTAGCTTAAATGAAAAATGTGCAGTAGTCGGTATTTTCGACCATCCGGAAGCGTCAAAATTGGCTTACTTTTCTCTCCATGCTCTTCAGCATCGGGGTCAGGAAGCAGCGGGAATCAGTACCAGCGATGGGGAAAAGCTTTATACGATTAAAGATCGGGGTCTGGTCACGCAAGTGTTTGATCCCCAAAAACTCAATACCCTCAAAGGGCATATGGCGATCGGTCATACCCGTTATTCGACGGCAGGGGATGATTCTATCCTTGATGCACAGCCGGTATTTGCTCGCTATGATTTGGGAGAGATGTCGATCGTTCATAACGGCAATCTTACCAATGCCAAAGAGGTACGAGATGCCCTGATCAAAAAAGGGGCAATTTTTCAAACCTATATGGACACCGAAAATCTGATCCATCTGATCGCAAAAAGTGATCAGCACCATTTGACCGACCGTATCATCGATGCCGTCAAAAAGATCGAGGGTGCCTACTCGCTTGTTTTTCTCAGCCGCTCTAAAATGTTCGCGATGCGTGATCCG
>DATDUY010000300.1:0-2197 GCA_035290165.1 Sulfuricurvum sp.
AAGATATTGAGTCACTTATGAAAGCACAATTGCAAGGAAGAGGGATACGAATACTCTTCGATCCGAACAACACAATAGTAATATCAAGCTACAAAAAAGAGTTGGCACATATACTGATCAATATTATAGCCAACGCACGAGACGCTTATGAGGGGCTGCATCTTAATGTTAAAACAATAACTATCTCTCTCACGCAGTCCGAAGAGAATACCCTTGTTTTATCTGTACGTGACTCTGCAGGTGGGGTCAATCCTGAGAATATTGATAAAATTTTTGACCCTTATTTTACGACTAAAGAGCAGGGAAAAGGGACAGGAATCGGATTGTATATGAGTAAAAGGATCGTACAAGAAATATTGCACGGTTCCATCGAAGTAGCCAATACCGATGAAGGTGCCGAATTTTTCATCCTCTTTAAAAATCACTATATCAGTTAAATACTGTCTGCATTTTTTCTGCATAGTTGCTCCCTATACTGTCTAATAGATTTGAATTAGAAGGAGATGTCGTGGCAAAAACGGTTATTTTGGTAGATGATTCGAAAACAATACTTGCAACGGCACAAATGGCATTGGAAGAGTGCGAACAAAGCGGTTTAATAGCTTTAAAAATGTATCAGAATCCTGAAGAGTTGTATGCGAATCTCATGAGTGGAAGCGAAAATTTCGATCTACTCATCAGTGATGTCAATATGCCTCAGATGAGCGGTTTGGATTTGGCTAGTTCTTTGAAACGTGATGAGCGGTTTAAAAACAAACCGATTCTTATTTTGACGACTGAAAGTACACCTGCGATGAAAGATAGGGGTAAAGAGATCGGCGTGACGGGATGGATGATTAAACCCTTCAGCGATGACAAACTCGTCAAAGCGGTCAAAATGGTTTTAGGTATTTGAGGAGGTGTACAATGACTCTCGACGGTAATATTCTTGAAATTGATCTCGATATGGATCTCGAAGAGGTCATAGTGCTGAAAGAGTTTGTTGGGAATCGAATTGAATATATTGATTCCATCGAAGCAACGGGCTCGAAAGAAAAATTTGTATCTTCTTCATTGTTTTCCCTTTTGTTCAGTATAAAAAAGTCCAAACCTCAGATCAAGGTCCCGATAATTGATGCTCCTTTGGAGTTGAGCGAATACGGGGTAGTTAATTGGAAATTACCATGACAAAAGAAGAATTAAGAGCCATTTTTATCGATGAAGCATCCGAAATTATTGAGCGGCTAGATATTGATATTATAAGCTATGAAGAAGATCCCTCCAATAAAGAGATTTTAAACGGGCTGTTTCGGGGAGTGCATACGTTAAAAGGGAGTGCGAACTCATTCGGATTTACACGTCTCGGGTCATTTGTTCACCATTTCGAAGATCTGCTCGATCGTTATCGTTCCCTAGACGAATCAGCTCCCTCTCACGTGATCGAAATATTTTTTAAATCCGTTGACGTGATAAAAGAGACGATGGAGATAGATATACAAGGAGTCGGTGAACCCTCCGAAGCCTACCACTCTCTCCTTGAAGCTATCAAACAGCAGCTAGGAGGTGGGGAAGAAGTTCAACAAATGGCTGTGGAAGAACTGAATAATTTGGCGAATGAATTCGGTGTGAGTAACGAGACGATCGTATCAGAAATGATGCGTGATAAAGCATTACACGAAGGGAAAAAACTCTATCGTATAGTTTTAAAATTTGATACCGACATTTATCACCGAGGATACGACCATGGTCGATTTTTCCATCTTCTTCGGGAAAAAGGGGAGATTTTAGAATCTCATTGGAGTGTTCCGGACGTACCGGATATCAATGCTATCGATCCAGAATATAACTACTGGCGGTCGGTGGAATTGACCCTTTTAAGCGGTGAGTCAAAAGAGTCTATCGAAGAGGTGTTTTGGTTCGTCGAATCCGAAGAGTTCTCTGTAGAGGAGATACACCTTGAAGCTCTCCCATCAGACTCCGTAAAAGTTCAGATGAGTAGTGAACACGATAGTGATGACAAGGGTAAGACACCTATACAAAACACTAATGCTAAAGAGGAGAAGCGCTCAATTGTCAAAATCGATACGATAAAGCTTGACGAGCTTTTTGATTCGGTCGGGGAGATGGTCATTGCCCAAAACTTTCTCGCGGAAAATGAAGAGATACTTCTCCTCAACAGCCCGACGCTGAACCGAACGATCGATAATCTGAACAAAAT
>DATDUY010000301.1:0-2656 GCA_035290165.1 Sulfuricurvum sp.
CTGTAGACCCAAAGACGCAAAAGATATTCAATCATAAAAATAACTGAAATAACGTAATTATTAAAAAACAGCCATTCCGGTTTCACCTCGTATTTAACATGGTGGACAAGGATATAGACACTGATAACGATCAGTACGATCATTGTGTAATCAAAAAACTTTTTATACGGATACGAAGAATTTTCGAGGAGATTGTAAAAAAACTTTTTGGTATGGTGATAGCGTTGGGAGGCATGAAGATAAAACGCGAACCTTACAATCCATCTGCCAATCATAACCAGCTCTTACTGTGCTAGTTTAGATTGGAGGATATCGTTGAGGGTATTCGGATTTGCCGAACCTTTTGACGCTTTCATCGCTTGCCCGACGAAAAATCCGAAAAGTTTATCTTTCCCTGATTTATACTCGGCAACTTTATCGCCGTTCGCCGCTAAAATCTCATCAATCAACGCTTCGAGAGCACCGGTATCACTCACTTGTTTGAGTCCGAGTTTTTCGATCACGTTATCGATATCACCGCCGTTATGTTCGAGAAGGTAATCTAAAACCTCTTTCGCCGCTTTACCGCTGATAACAGACTCTTCGATCCGTTTAACGAGAGTTCCAAGCATCACGGCACTTATCGGTGATTCATATGCGCCCATGCCTCCCTTAAGACGTCCTTGCAGCTCTACGGTGAGCCATGTCACCGCATTTTTTGCCGTAATACCGCACTCCAGCATCGATTCGAAATAGTGAGCGCTCTCCAAATCTGCCGTAATAACCGCCGCATCGTATTCACGAAGACCAAACGCACTGACGAAACGCTCTTTTTTCGCATCGGGAAGTTCAGGGATAGTGCACACATCGGCATACATCGCATCATCCACAATCACTTTGAGCAGATCCGGTTCAGGGAAATAGCGATAATCCGCCGCTTCCTCTTTACCGCGCATGGAGCGGGTTTCTTGTTTCACTTGGTCAAACAACCTTGTCTCTTGAACGATTTCGCTCTCATAGGTGCCATCTTCCCACGCTTCACGTTGACGAGCTACTTCAAGCTCAATCGCACGCTGAATAAAGCGGAAGCTGTTGATGTTTTTGATCTCGACACGGGTATAAAGTTTCTCTTCCCCGCGAGGGCGAATAGAGACGTTGACGTCAACACGGAATGAGCCCTCTTGCATGTTTGCATCAGAGATATCGATATAACGGACGATGGAGTGTAGCTTTTTCAGGTAAAAAATGGCATCTTCAGCCGAGCGCATATCGGGTTCAGAGACGATTTCGAGTAACGGAGTCCCCGCACGGTTCAAATCCACTTTTGAAATAGCACCGTCATGGATATTTTTCCCCGCATCAGCTTCGATGTGAGCGCGGTTGATACGGATCGTTTTGTGACTTCCGTCTTCGAAATCGATAACGAGTTTTCCGTGTTCCACGATCGGAGTATAGAGTTGCGTGATTTGGTATGCACTCGGGCTGTCGGGATAGAAATAGCTTTTACGGTCAAAGAACGACGTACGGTTGATCGTCGCACCTACTGCCGTACCGAACATCCCCGCTTTGCGGACTGCTTCTTTGTTAAGAACCGGAAGAGCTCCGGGAAGTGCCAAACAGGTCGGGCATGTGTTGGTGTTTTGTTCGTGATTAAAACTGGTAGGGCATGAGCAAAAAAGTTTAGACTGGGTGTTGAGCTGGACGTGAACTTCCAAACCGATAATGGTTTCAAACATACGAAAAATTCCTTGGTTTATATAAAATAACGGATAGAGGCAAAACCGTAAGCACCGCACTCTTCAACCGCTTTTATCTGCTCTTGGGTCGTTATCCCGCCCAACGCAAAAATAGGTACTCTTATTTTAGCCACTATTTCTTTTAAATCCTCTAAACCCTTGGGCTCACCTTTGTTCGGAGAGGTGAAAATCGGACTGTAGGTGATCACATCGGCACCTAACTTTTGTGCATTTAATGCTTCATCGTGAGTATGAGTACTGATAACGACATATAACCCCCGTTTTTTAGCCTCAGTAATATCCTCAAACTGCGTCGAGGTTAGATGTACCCCATCGGCTTTTAATTCATTTGCAAGAGTATAATCACCGTGCAGCAAGATATGAGGAACTTTATACTCTCGTGAGATCGTTATAAATGTCTGTGCGAGGGTTCGATAATCGGACGTTTGTTTGTCGCGGAAAAGGGCAAAATCGGGAAATCTATGCGAATAGATGACATCTAATGCCGATTCGATGGTCTCAGGTGTACTGCCGTAGTAGGAGGGATCGGTGATAAGGTAAGATTTCATAATTCCCACTCATTTGCACTAAAAATTCCTAAAATCACAATCACATCGTGAACAGTGTCTATATAAAAGGGGATAGTGTACCCTTTAAAAATCAGTTCTCGTATATTTTTGTCATTTTTTGGCTTCGATTTTGGTTCTAATTCTATCCATTCCCTCTCTTAGAGAAGTCGTTTTCATCTTTCCGCTCTTATACTCATCTACACGAGAAAGGATTTCACTATCCAATGATCGAATCATTGTCGCTTCTTTCGGAAGACTCTTTAAAAAAGCATTTAAACGAGGAATATACGATTCTTGAATATTTATAGTGATACTTTGCATCTTTAAAAAATCTCCTTCTTTGAAGTCATAAACACATTATATCAAAAAAAG
>DATDUY010000302.1:0-3153 GCA_035290165.1 Sulfuricurvum sp.
GGTTACGCGGGTCGGAATAATCGACCACGACGGGAGTTGCCAATGCCCCCACCATGAGCGTCACGGCAAGTGCCTTGAGCAGCCACTCGATATTTCGCCATTTTCCCGGATTGCCGAAAAATTGCAGATGGGGAAAGTACCGTTTTTGTGGGATGATTTTACAGCGGTATAGGCAATAGAGTATCGGAGGAAGAGCCAAAAAAGCCCATGCAAAATCAAATGACCAGATATTCATATGGCGATTATACCTTTTCAGCCTGCTGTTTTAAACAGCTATCACAAAAATATCTAAAAGCGACTTTATAAGTTTTTCTTTTGGTAACAACGTCGGGGAAATATCTATTTCTCCCGACTACAGAGATACAATACTTCATACCAAACCAACAATCATTCCTAAAGAAATGATGATCAAAAATAGAGAAACTATCCTCTTTACACTCTCGATAGTAACTTTTTTAATCAGCTTTGCTGCAACATAGGAGCCTAAAAAAGCAGCTAATGATGCATAGAAAATTACCCAATATTCACTGTTTTCAGAAATAGAAATATCTATCCCATATACCAACATCCGCACCATATCTACCATAATCGCCAACATAACACCCGTTGCAATAAACTGCTCTTTGCTCAGTCCTGCTTTGAGTAAAAACATACTTCTAAAAGCCCCTTGGTTTCCTGATAAACCTCCAAAAAACCCGCTCAAGGCACCCCCAAAAGGTAAATATTTCGACTCAAATTGTATTTTGGCTATTTTTGGACTCAATTCAAGAGCGACAAACCCTAAAATAACTATCCCGATAATGAACTTCAAGGGGAAAACTTCTATCTCCTTTCCCCACCAGCTGTATTCAAATAAAGGAGGCAGAGCAGAAAAAGAGATCAGTACAAAAGCACCTAAAAAGGCAAACAGCATAGCCGGTATTCCAAAGATGAGTAAAACTCTTCTTTCTACCTCTTTCCCAACTAAAAAAGCTTTAAAAATATTATTGGAAAAATGGACCATAGCTGTCATCGCTATAGCTATATCAATGGGGAAAAAGAGCGCCATAACCGGCATCAATAATGTTCCCAATCCAAAACCCGAAAATAAAGTTAACAGAGCTGCTGCAAAAGCGCATAGAGATACGACTACTATATCCATCCAATTTTCCTCAAATGTAGAAACCCATTCTATCACTTTAACCAAAAAACATTAACGTAGTATTAGTACAATACTTACGTTGATTATTGATTCACCTTCTCATCCAGTTTTAACCTCATTGCTTCGTTCTCTTGCGGAAAATAGCGATCTACACGCCTCACAATAAGTAAAATAATAAGCCATCCCATCACCATTGCGATAATGGTATGACTAAGGAAATGATCCCCTTTTAAAATTTTATACCACCCCATGCTCCATGCAATACTCAAAGAAATGACGAGTGCTGTATATCTTTGTTGTCGTGTTCTGGCAATAACAATCAACGCTAAAAGAGAAAATCCAAAACTAGCATGTCCCGCAGGCCAGCAACGAATTTTACTTTTTTGACAGAAATCAGCCGGGTAGGAATCAAAAACACCGATATGCGGGTACTCTCCTCCATACATTTGCCAATCTCTCGGGCATGGTACATTCGTGATAGTTTTGAGTGTGACAATCGTCATTGGGACAAAAATACCTGAAAGGACCAAAATAATAATTTCACGACGGTAGTGTTTAATCCATTTATTCTTATACGCAATCAACAACGAGATTAAAAGAATCGAATACATAAAGATCAGCAATTTTTTAATACCGTCATACAAAATGAAATCCAGCCAAGGCCGTTCTCCTCGAACAATGATCCACTCATGTGTTTGTAAATTAAAAAAATAGTTTTGAACCCACGTATCGATATTTCCGTTTATACCAAATAATGCAATTGTTCCTATCAAAATACCAGAAACAAGGAAAATAGATTTAGCGGAGACCATGAAAGATATCCAATTCAGCCTGATAAACAGAAGTTTTCACTTCCATTGCGTTTAATAACGTATGAAATAGATGATCATGCGTATAAGGGTGTGCCGCTCTTTTTTTTAATTTTGCTTTATCTATCCCAAAATGATCCCCGATCCACATGATCATTGGAACTTTTTTCTGAGCATCGGGAGCAATCGCATAAGGAAATCCGTGTAAATAGAGACCGTTTTCCCCCAATGATTCTCCATGGTCGCTCACATAAATCATGGCAGGATCAAATTCACCGTCATATTTTTTCAAGAAATTGATGGTTTTAGCTAGAAAAGCATCGGTATAAAGAATTGCATTATCATACGCATTGACGATCTCTGCTTGCGAACATTGTTCCAACTGATTGGTCTTGCATACAGGGGTAAACTTTTCATACTCTTTGGGATAGCGTTTGTGATAGGCAGGACCATGATTACCCATTTGATGCAACACAATGAGAATATCCCCTTTTGGATGTGCTTTGATGTATTCATCTAAACCGTATAACATCCCCTCATCACGGCACTCTCCATCCTCACAAAGCGGATTTCTCTCCGGCGTTTTAAAATCTTCATATTGTGCCCGTACCGCTACCCCTTTGGAATCAGAATTATTGTCACGCCACAATACATTCACACCGATATGATGACTTAAAATATCAATAATATTTTCCGTATTTTTTGCTTTATCTCCATCATAGTCCTCTCTCCCTAAAGCAGAAAACATACAGGGTACCGATACTGCCGTTTCTGTACCGCATGAAGAAACATCGGTAAAATTGATAATATCTTCTTGTCTGAGCAACGGATTGGTTTCTTGCGCATATCCATTCAATGAAAAATGATCCGCACGTGCCGCTTCACCGACCACTACTATGACTAAATCCCGACCTGTATGCCCCATGGGAATCGACGCATCTTCTCCAATATGCATCAACTCACGATATTCATATTTAAAAAGCTCGAAAACATGCTTTCCCATCGAATAGAGCGGATAGGCAGGATTTGTATAATACCGCAATGGCTTGTGCTCTCTAAAAAACGACGTATAAAATTTACTAAACGCAAACATTACGACCACAAGCAATACCATTATCCCCACAACCGTTTTGGCATCACGTATGAACTGCCCTCGAAGCGGCAAGAAAACAATTTCCGTCTTAACTAAAATCCACGAAGGCA